>NZ_JBRIIO020000033.1:0-49677 GCF_052976845.2 Nakamurella sp. GG22
CGCCCCGGGTGCAGGTGCAGCGACTGCGTGGCCTTGTCGACGTCACCGTCAGCGGCGCTGGCGAACCGGCTCTGCTCTCGCGCGGTCCGCAGCCAATCCGCCGCCATGGTCGACGTCCACGGACCGGTGATGCCGCCCGCGATGGTGCCCAGCACCTCGACCAGACCGTCCCCGAACGAGGACACCGACCGGGTCGCCTCCCCGACGTAGTTCGGCGGCACGATGGCGAAGTTCACCGCCACGGCGATCGCGGCGCCGATCAACGTGTCCAGAAATCGCTGCTCGACCTGCGCGCTGCCCAGAGCCAGCACGAAGAGCCCGTTGATCGGGATCTGTGCGGCCGCTCCGCCGTTGAGCCGCAGTACCTTGCCGACCAGGAAGCCCAGCCCGACGATCACCGCGATCGACCAGGCATGCAAGCCGATCAGGCTGCCGAGCCAGATGGCGACCAGGATGCCGATCAGCACCGCGACGACCTTCTCGAGCGCGTCCCGGATCGATGCGCGAACGGTCAGCAGGGCGATCAGCGAGGCGGTGATCGGCGCCCAGATGGGCGACGGCGAGCTGAGCAACCAGATGGCCACCGCCCAGGACAGGCCCGCGGAGAGAGCGATCTTGAAGGCCTGGACCAGCACGCCGCGGTCGATGGACAGCAACTCGCTGAGCGGGCGGCCGCGCCACCTGCGGCGACCTGTCACCGACCGCAGCCAGCCGCTGCGCCACCGCTTGAACCGGCCCTCGCCGGTGACGGTTGCGGACGTCACTGGTGCGGGATTCATGACACTGATCCTGCCGCACTAGATTCGATGCCATGACTGTGCGACGCATCATGGGCACCGAGGTGGAATACGGCATCTCCGTGCCGGGCGAGCCGGGGGTCAACCCCGTCATCTCGTCGACCCAGGTGGTGCTGGCGTACGCCGCATCGGTGGCGGCCCCACGCGCCAGGCGGCCGCGGTGGGACTACGAAGTGGAGTCGCCGCTGCGGGACGCCCGCGGCTACGACCTGTCCGCGCTGTTCGGCTCGCAGGAGCCCGACGTCGACGACATCGGCGCCGCCAACGTGATCCTGTCCAACGGCGCCCGGCTGTATGTGGATCACGCGCACCCCGAGTTCTCCGCGCCGGAGGTCACCAACCCGCTCGACGGGGTGCTGTTCGACAAGGCCGGCGAGCGGGTCATGGAGGCAGCGGCCCGACTGGCGGCCTCGCTGCCGGGGTCCAAGCCCATCCAGATGTACAAGAACAACGTCGACGGCAAGGGCGCCTCGTACGGCACGCACGAGAACTACCTCTGCAGCCGGGACACCCCGTTCCCGGCGATCATCGCCGGGCTCGTCCCGTTCTTCGCCTCCCGGCAGGTGTTCGCCGGCGCCGGCCGCGTCGGCATCGGGCCGTCGGGTCAGACGGAGGGGTTCCAGCTGGCCCAGCGCTCGGACTACATCGAGGTCGAGGTCGGCCTCGAGACCACCCTCAAGCGCGGCATCATCAACACCCGGGACGAGCCGCATGCCGACGCCGACAAGCACCGGCGGCTGCACGTCATCATCGGTGACGCCAACCTCGCGGAGATCGCCACTTACCTCAAGCTCGGCACCGCCGCGCTCGTGCTGTCGATGATCGAGTCCGGCTGGCCGCTGCCCGGGGTCGAGCTCGCGCACCCGGTCCAGGCGGTCCACCAGATCTCCCACGACCCGACGCTCAAGGCGACCGTGCCGCTCACCGACGGGCGACGGTTGACCGGTGTCGACGTCCAGCGGGCCTACCACGAGGCCGCCGCAAAGTACGTCGATGCCGAGTACGGCTCCGATGTCGACCCGATGACGACGGACGTGCTCGACCGGTGGATCAGCGTGCTCGACCGGCTGGCCGAGGACCCGATGCAGCTCGCCGAGGAGCTGGACTGGCCGGCGAAGCTCCGGCTGCTGGAGGGGTACCGAAGCCGCGACGCGCTGTCCTGGGGAGCCCACCGGCTCGCGCTGATCGACCTCCAGTACGCCGACGTCCGGATGGACAAGGGCCTGTACAACCGGTTGGTGTCGCGCGGCTCGATGAAGCGGCTGGTCACGGAGGAGGCCGTGCTCGAGGCGATGACCGCGCCGCCGGACGACACGAGGGCGTATTTCCGTGGCCGGTGCGTGGCGAAGTACGCCGACCGGCTGGCCGCCGCGTCCTGGGACTCGGTGATCTTCGACATCGGCCGGGACTCGCTCGTCCGGATCCCGACCATGGATCCGACCAGGGGCACCAAGTCGCATGTGGGAGCGCTGTTGGACGCCGCGGCGGACGCCACCGAGCTGGTGGATGCGTTGACCCGCAAGTGACGCCGCGCGCCGCCGTGATCGCGGGCGCCGAAAGGTGTTGGCGCGCTGAACGGGGCGGTGTCGGTGCGGGTGGGTAAAGTCGGCACCAGCGACCGTTGATCGGAGAACAACGAAATGGCCCAGGAACAGACCAGCAAACAGGGTGGCGGAGGCGACGGCGACGCCGCTGCCGACGCGGGCGGTGCCGGCCAGGAGCGGCGCGAGAAGCTCGCGGCCGAGACCGAGGACATCCTCGACGAGATCGACGACGTCCTCGAGTCGAACGCCGAGGACTTCGTGCGTTCCTATGTGCAGAAGGGCGGCCAGTGACGGGCGACTCCCACGTCGGTCAGTGGCCGGTGTCGGCCGTTCCCGCCGCGTACATGCGTCCGGGCAACGGGTCCTTCACCGAGTTCCTGACGGTCGCCGAGCCGCACCTGCTGCCGGGCAACCGCACCTCCCAGGCCGCCCCGGCCGTACCGCATGCGACCACCATCGTCGCGCTGACCTGCGCCGACGGCGTGGTGATGGCGGGGGACCGGCGGGCGACGATGGGCAACATCATCGCCCAGCGCGACATCGAGAAGGTCTTCATCGCCGACTCGCACTCCGCCATCGGCATCGCCGGCACGGCGGGCGTCGCGGTGGAGATGGTTCGGCTGTTCCGGCTCGAACTCGAGCACTACGAGAAGATCGAGGGCGTCCGGCTCTCGCTCGACGGCAAGGCCAATCGGCTGGCGACGATGATCCGCGGGAATCTCGGCATGGCCATGCAGGGACTGGCCGTCGTACCGCTCTTCGCGGGCCTGGAGGACGCCGCCGCTTTCGGGGCGGATCCCGCCGCCGCACCCGGGCCGGGCCGGATCTTCTCCTACGACATCGCCGGCGGCAAGTATGAGGAACACGACTACTACGCCGTCGGATCGGGCTCGATGTTCGCCCGGTCGGCGCTGAAGAAGCGGTACGAGCAGGGCGCCGATCTGGCCACCGCCGTCCGCGCGGCCGTCGAGGCGCTGTACGACGCGGCCGACGACGACAGCGCCACCGGTGGTCCCGACCTCACCCGGCGGATCTTCCCGGTCGTCGTGTCCGTCACCGCCGACGGTGCCGTCCGCTGGACCGAGGAGCAGGTGGGAGCCATCTCCGAGGCCGTCGTCGCCGGGCGGCTGCTCAAGCCCGGCGGCTAGCCCGTTCCGGCCGGCCGCACTGACGGCCACCAGAGCGCACCACCGACCGAGACCCGCCACAGCTGATCCCGGGACCACGTCCCGACCCGAAACCGTTCGCTCGAGGAGCCCGACCGCCGTGACGATGCCGATCTACGCCTCACCCGAGCAGTTCATGCGCGACCGCTCGGAGTACGCCCGCAAGGGCATCGCCCGGGGTCGCAGCGTCGTGGTCACCACCTTCTCGGGTGGCGTGCTGTTCGTCGCCGAGAACCACTCGCCGACGCTGCACAAGGTCAGCGAGATCTACGACCGGATCGGGTTCGCGGCCGTCGGCCGGTACAACGAGTTCGAGAACCTGCGGACGGCGGGCATTAGGTTGGCCGATGTTCGCGGCTTCTCCTACGACCGCCGTGACGTGACGGGGCGATGGCTCGCCAACGCCTACGCGCAGACCGTCGGGTCGATCTTCTCCGAGCACCAGAAGCCGTTCGAGGTGGAGTTGTGCGTCGCCGAGGTGGCAGGCGCAGGCGCCGGCGGGGTCGGCACAGCGGTCGGCGCGGACCAGCTCTACCGGATCTCATATGACGGGTCCATCGTCGACGAACGTCGCTTCGTGGTGATGGGCGGCGCGACCGAGCCCGTTGTCACGGCGCTGACGGCCTCCTTCACGGCGGGCTGGGACCTCACCACGGCGCTCGGTGCTGCTGTCGCCGCGCTGGGCACCGCCGGCGAGAATGCGCCGCGGCAACTGGTTCCAGCGCAGCTCGAGGTCGCCGTGCTCGACCGCACCGTGGCCGGCCGGACCTTCCGCCGCATCCAGGGCGCCGCCCTTGCCGCACTGCTGGCACCCACCGTCGCGGCGGCCGACGCCGCAGCACTCGAGATCGAGCCGACCGGCGGGTCGCCCGACGATGCCGGCCACCTCAGCGACGCTCCCGGCGGCGATGCGGAAGAGGACACCGCGAAGTAGCACCGCCTGACGGCGTGGTGACCCAGGTCACCGAACTCTTCTGAATTTTCTTCGCCGATCCCGTATCAGGCGCACCCGCCCGCACTCCTGCAGCGTGTGCGGAAAGACCTGACTGAGGGGTGCGGGTCGTTTCCGGGCGTTATGTGCCACCCTTTAGCTGCTGTTTGCACATCAGCAGCGCCTCGACGACCGACCACATCCGGGAGGACACGTGCGCCGTACGCACCGTGTCGTGAGCGTCTTCCCGGATGTGGTGGGTTGCCGGCTGCAGAAGCGCGGGAGGTCGTCAGAGTGGCCGCAGTGAATCAGGGCAGTACCGTTGCCGGTCCGAGGGGTGGGCGCGCCGAGCCGTTGCACGGCCAGCGCCCGGGCGGAACCGCAGCCGTCACCGGCAGGGAGGCGGAAGCAAGATCGACAGAATCTCAGGATCCCGTCGCCGCCGATCCCATCGCCGCCGATCCCGTCGCGACCGAGCCCGTGCCGGCCGAGACCGCCGCCCTGCGCCGTCGTCAGGATGTCGGCGACCTGGTCGTCCGGGCCGGCACCGCCTTCGAGGAGTACCGGCAGGGCGTTCCCGGCGCGATCGACACGCTGGTCCGACTGGTCAGCCCCTTGCTGTGGCACACCGCCCGGCAGTGCGGGCTCACCGCCGCCGAGGCGGAAGACGTCGTCCAGCAGACGTTCCTCTCGCTGGTCCGCAGCAAGGACAGCGTGAGCGATCCACTTGCCGTCGTCCGCTGGCTCACCGTGAGCCTGCGGCGGCTGGCCTGGCGGGAGCGGGCGAACAGCGCCAAGCGGTCGAACGAGGAGCCGACGGACGACGATCTGCCGCGCGCTCCTTCGGCCGAGCAGATGGCGGTGCTGACCGATCAGCAGCAGCGGTTGTGGGCGCTGGTCGGCGAACTGCCGGAGCGCTGCCGAAAGCTGTTGGCTGTCATTGCTTTTGCACCACGACCCGACTACGCCGCCATCGCGGTGGATCTCGGGATACCGGTGGGTTCCATCGGTCCAACTCGCGGGCGCTGCTTGGCAAAGCTGCGTTCCCGCCTCGACGGGGGAGACTGGACATGACGGCGATGAGAGGCAACGCGGCCGACTCTGCCGATGACGGCTTCGGGTCGGACCTCCAGCTCGAGATGGACGACGATCTGATGGTCGGCGGCGAGCCGATGGACCGGGCGGATCTGCGGATCCTGTCGGACCTGCTGGCGATCTACGACTCAGTCGACCCGATGCCGGAGATGCTGCCCGACCTTGTGCTGTTCGGTCTCGGCACGCAGGATCTGGACGCGGAGTTCGCCACCCTGGTCGACTCGGAGCTGTCCGTCTCCGGCGCATCCGGCACCCGGTCGGTCGAACACGCCCGCCGGGTGACGTTCGCCAGCGACAGCCTCACCGTGATGGTGGTGGTCAACCCGCAACGCGACGGCTCCATCCGGCTGGACGGGTGGGCGGCCCCGGGCGGCCGGCTGCACGCCGAACTGCGGGTGGGGGAGTCGCTCCTCACCGCGGAGTGCGACGAGTCGGGGCGCTTCGTCTTCGACGACGTCCCGACCGGTCCGGCACAGCTCGTGCTGCACCCGACGGCGGACTCGGACCCGTCGCTGACGCTGGCGGTCGTCACGCCGGCTGTCCATCTGTGACGTCGTCCACCCACACAACATGACGTACCCCGGCGGCCTCCTCGGTGGTCGCGGCATCCGGGTCAGCCCCGCGCTCGATGTCTTCGGTGGTCGGGTGCTCGGCAGCGAGGCCATCAACCGGTCGGCGAATGCGTGGAGCCCGACGGCGTACAACCGCGAGGGCCTGATCGTCTCCACCGCCGATTCCCGGGCGCTGCCGACCGTTTCCAGTGCAGTGCGTGAAGTCTTGGCGGACCACGATTGCGCTCCGGACGGGCCGTCCTGGTTCGTCCAGCCGACCGATGCACGAAATCGTTCCGATGTTCTCGCAGCGGGGGTGCGGATCGTTCCTGCTGCGGCCGGAGCCTTTGGCACGCCCGATCCGTGGTCGATCGTCGAAGAACTGCGGTCCCGACTGGGTTCCGACCTGTCCACCACGGTCGGCCTCAATCATCTGATGACCTCGGCGGAGCAGCTCGGCGGCAATCCCTTTGCGGTCGGTCACGGCCGGGTCGGGCTGGACGGGTACGGGTTGAGTGGCAGCAACGGCCATGGTCCGGTCACGCTGGCCGTCGGTCCGCCTCCCGTCCCGTCGGGCTCCAGGTCCTCGGAACGTCGCCCCCGGGTGGTCGTGCTGGACACCGGTATCGGGGACCATCCATGGTTCCGCTCCGCGCCTGCCGCGACGACCATCACCTTCGCCGACGGCAGCTCCGTCGGCCCGGACATCACCCTTGCTCCCGGAAAGGTGTCGAACGGGGAATCGGACCGCGCTGCGGTTGACCCGCTGCTCGGCGCCCTGCCGACACACGCCGGGCACGGCACCTTCATCGCCGGTCTACTGCGGCAGGCCTGTCCAGCCGCGGACATCATCGCGCTGACCGTCATGCAGGCGAACGGGATCGTGCCGGAGCACAAGCTGATCCGCGCGCTGGAGTTGCTCCTTCGCCGGCAGTCGGAGTCGCCGGGATGGGCAGATGCCATCGTGCTGTCGTTGGGTTACTACGCCGAGACCGGCGAGGACCTCCAGTACACCTCCGGGTTGAAGGACATCCTGCTGGCCCTCGGACGCCGGGGTGTCGCCGTCTTCGCAGCCGCCGGCAACGACGCCTCACGCCGGCCGTCCTACCCCGCGGCGCTCGCCGTCGATCCCGATTTCGCCGCCGACGAGGTCGTGCCGGTTGTCTCTGTCGCAGCGCTCAACGCCGATGGAACGGTGGCGCCGTTCTCGAACGACGGACCCTGGGTGACAGCGGAGGCGGTGGGCGCCAACCTGGTCTCGGCGGCACCAATGTCCGTCGAAGGCGGTGCTAGAGCAGCAATCTCGGTTCGCGGTCCGCGCGGAGCAGTGCGCTCGTCGTTCGATCCGGACGACTTCCGAGGCTATGCGGTGTGGAGCGGCACGTCATTCGCAGCACCTGTTCTCGCCGGCCAGTACCTGACATCGCTGCAACGGGCGGGGTTTCCGCCCCACAACACTGACCGGCGGGCGCTGCTGCCCGTCGGACGGCCATCCCATCAACTGCAGGAGACCCTGCCCCGGAGGCGCACGTGAACCAGCCGACCGAGCCCGACCGCCCCGACCGCACTCCCGGCGATGATCGCACCGATGACGACCGGCGCAACCAACGGCCGTACGTGCTGGACGACCCGTTGGTGCGGTTCGACGCCAGAGTGCTCGATCCCACCACCGCGGTGCGGCTGACGAATGGCGAGGCGCCGTCGCCGACGGTCTATGTCGGCGACACGCTGCTGGTCACCGCCGACACCGTCGAGAATGCGCGGTCGCTGCTGACGGCGTTGGATTCGGTAGCGAATCAGAACCGGTCCGCGGTTCGAAGAATTCAGGAAGATCCGTTCGACGACAATGACGACCCGGACCATGATGAGTTCGCTCGACTGCTCAGGCAGGCAGCGGAAAGCCGTCTGCCGCTTGTCTTTGCGGTGCGGTTCGAGCCGAACACCGACGGGCCTGCCCCAGCGGTCGATGTCTGGCCGTTGCTCCAGAACATCCGGCAAGCCGCGTCGGGCGACGGGGCGGACCCAGAGGCCGTCCGACTGAGCGAGGCAATCGGACTGAATCACCTGATGTCCGCGGCGGCCGATATCAATGGCAGCCCGTTCTCGAAGGGAATGGCTGGCATCTTCGGGAGTCCGTTCTCGAAGGGAATGGCGAACATCTTCGGGAATCCGTTCTCCAAAGGCATGGCGAGCGGTGTGGCCAGTTATGCGGCCGCCGGATCCGGCGGCCGCGGACCCGTTGCCGTGGTGATGCCGCCGCCGCTGCGGTCGCCGGAGAACCAACGGCCCCACGTCGTCGTCGCGGACACGGGAGTCGGTCGGCACCCGTGGTTCGACGCGCAGGCGGTGACTGCGGGTCTGCAGATCGACGTGGAAGGCTCGCCTCAGTGGGTGGGTCGTGATCCAGGCGACCCGGATGCGCAGCGAAGCGATCCTGAGGGTTCCGGAGCGGTCTCCGATCCGATGAGCGGTTTGCTGGACAGTCATTCGGGTCATGGGACGTTCATCGCAGGTCTCCTACGGCAGGCGTGCGCGGACGCTGATATCACCGCCATCCGGATCATGGACAGCGACGGGGTCGTGCCGGAACTGACGCTGACCAGAGCGCTGACGGGGCTCGGCGTCGCACAGCTCACCCGTCAGGCAGAATTCGATGCCATTGTGCTGTCACTGGGTTACTACTCGGAAACCGCTGACGACAAGGCGTACACCGCGGGACTGCGGCTGTTGATCCTCGCGCTGTCCGCCATGGAGGTCGCCGTGTTCTGTGCGGCTGGCAACGATTCGACGCAGCGCAGAAGCTACCCGGCGGCATTCTGTGAAGATCCTGCGTTCGCGGACGGTGCTCACCTGGCAATGGCGAGCGTCGCAGCGCTGAACCCGGATTCAACTGTCGCCCTGTTCTCCAATGACGGCGAATGGGTCAACGCAGAAGCGCCGGGAGCGAACTTGGTCTCGACCGCGCCGGTCCTGGCGCAGGGTGCGTGGACCTCGGACACCTCCTTCATCGGGATCAAGGATGCCCGACGTGGCACGGTCGACCCTGACTCTTTCGTTGCCGGCTTCTCCACGTGGAGCGGCACTAGTTTCGCGGCTCCTGTACTGGCTGGCCGGTACCTCGCGCGTCTGGCAGGAGAGCCGGTGCCGAGGTCGGTGAAGGCACGCCAACCCTTGCTCGGATTGGGCCGACCCGGGCCCGCAGAGTGAGCAGGCGGCGGTAGAGCGCCGGTCGCCTGCCGTACGAAGACCTGTGATGCTGGAAGGGTGGATCCCGAGCAGCCATCAGCCCGGCCGGCCGGGCGTGGCTCCGGTGAGGCCGCAGCTGACGTCCGGGCGCTGTGGACGCGGGCGGTCGCCGAAAGTGACCGCGGGCGTCCGCTCGTAGCTCTGCGCTGGGGCACTCGCGCGCTGAGCCGGTTGCTGCGGGAGTGCCCCGACGAAGTGACCTTGCACGCAAGAATTCTCCTGACCCTGGCTTATCAGCGCTGGCAGGTCGGCGACATCGACGCAGCGGCGGACCTGCTCGATCGGGCGGAATCGGTCGATCCGGCGAGTCAGCCGCGAGTCGAGGCCAATCGCGGGGAGTTTCTCAAAGCCACTCATCCTGCGGAGGCGGTCAAACATTTCGACCAGGCCATCGCAGGTCTGCGGTCCGACCAGACAGCGGACGGTCAGGAGGCGCTGGCCATCACGCTGTTGAACCGGGGCGTGATGCACATGTCCGAGGGTCGGCTCAGGCAGGCTCACGCCGATACCGAGGCCGCCGCTGCGGCAGCCCGACGATCGGGCAGTGACGTCATCGTCTTCATGGCTACGCACAATCTCGGCTACGTCGACTTCCTCGCCGGAAACCTGCCCGGGTCTCTCGAGACCATGACTGCTGCGCGCGAGGTCCTGCCCACCGGTGCCACCGGCGTGCCGGCAATGGACCGGGCGCGGGTCCTGCTGTCCGCCGGGTTGCGCGTCGAGGCGGGGGAGTTCATCGACCAGGCGATCGCCTCGTTTGCGGCCAACCGTGCGACAACCGACCTGGTGGAAGCACTGCAGGTCCGGGCAGAACTCGACCTCCTCATCGGGGATCCACACGCGGCCAGAGCCCATGCCCGCCGCGCGGCGAAGATCGCCACAGCGCGGTCGAACGAAAGGGCTGCGCTGGTCATCGAACTGCTGGAGCGGCGCGCGGGTGCGTTGAATCGCCGCGGAAAGCCGGCGGCGGCGGCCGCCCGTCGCGACGCCGCAGGCGCGGCGGAACTGGCGGATCGACTACTCGCAGCTGACCTCCCCGACGACGCCAGAGAGGCCAGACTCCTGCAGGCGGAAGCGCTGCTGGATGCCGCCGATCCGGCAGGTGCGGCGGAGGCGCTGGCGGCATCGGCGACGCGGCACGACGGGCCGAAGGTGCGTCCCCGGTTGGCAATTCGACTGCACACCCGGTTGGTCGAGGGACGGATCGAGCTGGCCACCGGTCGGCGGGCGGGCGCGCTGAGCCGGATCCGTCGCGGCCTCGACGATCTCGCGGACTTCCAGGCCCGTTTTGGCTCCCAGGACCTGCAGTCCGCGGCGGCGGTGCACGGCCGCGAACTGGCCCGGCTCGGGCTGCGTACCGCGACGGACAGCGGCTCACCCGCCGCCATCCTGCAATGGCTCGAGCGGGCCAGGGCCGTGACCACCCGTCTGCCGGTCGTCCGCCCACCGGCCGATCCGGTGCTCGCCGAGGAGCTCGGCGCACTCAGGATGGCCGACGAGCAGGCGAGGGCGGCATTGCTCGCCGGCCGACGCGACCCGCTCGCCGAACGAAAGGTCGCCGAACTGCGGCGCAAGGTCAGAGCCCGATCGTGGACCGTGTCCGGCACCGGCCGGGTCCACCGACCGCCCACCCTGACGGGCGTCCGGCGCAGCCTCGCCGAGCGGCGCCCCGATGCCGCGGTCGTCGCGTTGTTCGTCGTGCGCGGCGAGATCCACTCGCTGGTGATCACCAGAGATCGCGCTGCGCATCTGGTGCTCGCCGACCGGGAGGCAGTCGAGTCGCACCGGCACCGGCTGCAGGGCGACCTCGACCTGCTCGCCGACGATCGCATTCCCGAGCGGCTGAAAGCCGTCGCCCGCAGTTCGCTCGACGCATCACTCGGCCGGCTCTCCGATGCCTTCGCCCCCGTGCTCGAGATCGCTTCGACCGGGCCAGTTCTCGTCGCCGCCATAGGCCCGTTGGCCACCGTGCCGTGGTTGCTGTTGCCGGCCCTGGAAGGCCGGGCCGTTGCGGTGTCGTCATCGGTGACCAGGGCCATCGCCGGGCTGAACCAGCCGGTCCGTGACCCGGTCCGGCGCGGCGTGTTGGTGGTGGCCGGACCGGACGTCACGAATGGGGACAAGGAGGCGTCCGGGATCGCCGCGCTGCACCCGGGGTCCACGATGCTGACCGGCGAGCAGGCAACCGGTCGGGCGGTGCTGGACGCGATCCCCGCCGGCGGGCTCTTGCACGTGGCCGCGCACGGGCACCACGAGGCAGGAAATCCGCTCTTCTCCGGCGTCAAGCTGGCCGACGGGCTGCTCTTCGGCTACGACCTCGCCCCCAACCCGACGCTGCCCGGCCATGTCGTGCTGTCCAGCTGTGACGTCGGGCAGACCGACGACCGGCCCGGCGGCGAGCCGCTGGGGCTGGTGGCCGCACTGGTCCGCAGCGGGGTGCCGACCGTCATCACCGGGACCAGCCGGGTCGCCGACGCCGTCGCCGAATCCACGATGCTGGCCTACCACCAGCGCCTGCTCGACGGTGAGCCGCCCGCCGAGGCGCTGGCCGCGGCGGTCGCGGCCTCGACGGCGGCAACGGGACTGCCCGCCCCGTTCAGTTGCTTCGGCGCCGGTCTCTGACCGCGCGGCTGACGGCACCGGGCCGAATACCCATGAGGCGAGGATGCTGACCGGGTGACCCAGAAAGCGGGCGCGGCATCGTCGCCGCTTGGACCAGCGACGACCATGGCACCCGCCGCGCTGTCACGCGCCCCGATGTCACCCGCCGCCCGGTGGGCGCAGGCCAGGGCCAGGGTCGACTCCGGCCACCCCGCAACGGGCCTGCGCATGGCCACCCGGGCACTGTCGGAACTGCTCACCCAGCCCGTTGTCACCGATCCCGCGGCGCACGACAAGGCGGCGCGAGAGAGGGCGGCGCAGCTGCACGCCCGGATCCTCATCACGATGGCCGACGCCCGGGTCGAACTCGGCCGGACCGATCAGGCCGCGGCACTGCTGGATGAAGCGCTGACCCACGCGCCGTCCGTGCTGCCGATCGTCCGGTCTTCCCGCGGCGTGCTGTACGCCAGGACCGGTCGGCTCGACCGGTCACTCGAGGAACTGGACGCCGCCGTGCAGCGGCTGTCCGAGGGACGGCCCGGCGCGCACCTGATCCGGGCGCTGCTCTGGCGGGGGATGTTGCACCTCAGTGAGGCGCGGCTGGCGCAGGCGGAGGCGGACACCGCCCTCGCCGGTGAGTACTCGCGAGTTCTCGGTTCGCCCGCCGGAACCGCCATCGCCACGCACAATCTGGGGCTCGTCCGCTGGGTGACCGGCGACCTGCCGGGCGCGCTGCACGAGATGGCCCTTGCCGACGAGATCGCACCCGAGGTGCGAGCAGCCATCCGTTATCTCGACCGGGCCAGGCTGCTGCTGGCCGCGGGCCTGCTGTCGGAGGCGCGGGAGTTCGCCGACCGGGCGCAACGCATCTACGCGGCCGAGCGGTCGACCGTGGACCTCGCGGACGTCCTGCTCGTCAGGGCCGAGATCGACATCATCGCCCGGCAACCCGACAGCGCCCGGACGGCCGCCAGACGGGCGATCCGCCGGTACACCGCCGCGCGTCACCAGCGCGGAGTGCTCGCGGCCAGGGTGCTGGAGGCACGCGCCGAGGCCATGGTCCGCGGAGCGCTCCGCCCGGCACCGCGGCGGCTCGCGACGAGCGACGCAGGTAGGGCGGAACAGCTGGCGACAGACCTGGCGGCGGCCGGACTGCGCGAGGACTCAAGAACGGTCCGGCTGCTGCAGGCGCAGGCCCTGCTGGAAGCCGGGGACCCCGCCGGAGCGAGAGCCGCCGCGGATACCGCGGCCCAACTCGGAGGCAGGCCGGCGGGTGGCGCCGGCCAGCTGACGACCATCGCCACCGATCTGCAGACCAGGGTGGTCGCCGCGCGGCTCGAACTGGCGGCCGGCAGGCGATCCGCGGCGTTCGGGCAGATCCGTCGCGGGCTCGACGAGTTGGCGCGCTACCAGGCGACTTTCGGCTCGCAGGACCTTCAGGCGGCCTCCGCGGTGCACGGCCGCGACCTGACTGTCCTCGGGCTGCACACGGCGCTACAGACCCGTTCGCCGGCCGCGATCCTGCAGTGGCTGGAGCGTTCGCGGGCCGCCAGCACCCGGCTGGCAGCCGTCCGGCCACCTGCGGACGGCATCCTCGCCGAGGAACTGAGCCTGCTCCGCACCATCAGCTACCGGGCGCGATCGGCCCTGCTCGCCGGTTCGGCGGATCCGCAGCTCGAGGACCAGGTGAGCCGGTTGCGCCGCAGGGTGCGGTCACGTTCCTGGATCGCCGGCGGGTCCGGAACCGTCAGAGCGCCGCTCTCGCTCGCCGCCGTGCAGCGCGCGCTGGCCGCCGAGGGGGCGGGGGTCAGCGTTGTCGCACCGTTCCGCGGTGGTGGCCGGTTCCATGCCCTGGTGATCACCGCCGGCAGTGCGCACTACCGGCCGATTGAACCGGATTTCGGGTTGCAGCGGCTGCTGCAGCGCATCATCGGTGATCTCAATGTGCTCGCCGACCATCGCGTCGCCGGCCCGCTGCGGCGGGTCGCCACCGGGTCGCTGCGGGCGGGTCTCGACCGGGTCGCCGCCGCCATCGTGGCGCCGCTGGAGAAGTACGCCGACGCCGGCCCGGTGATCATCGCCGCCGCCGGGTCGGCCGCGATCGTGCCGTGGGCGCTGCTGCCCGGGCTGACCGGTCGGGCCGTCTCGGTGAGCCCGTCGGTCACGGCCGCGGTCGCCGGGATGAGCGCACCGAAGAATCAGGGCGCCGGGGTCCTGACGGTGGCCGGCCCGGATGTTCCGCACGGCACCAGGGAGGCCGAGCGGGTTGCCGGGGTGCATGCCGGCCGGCTGCCCACCGCCGTGCTGACCGGGAGCGAGGCGACCGGCGGCGCCGTTCTGGACGCGATGCCGGCCGGCGGACTGCTGCACATCGCTGCGCACGGCCAGCACCAGCCCGACAACCCGCTGTTCTCCGGCGTGCTGCTCGCCGACGGCTTGCTGTACGGCTACGACGTCGCACCGAATCCGGCCCTGCCCAGTCAGGTGGTGCTCTCGAGCTGTGATGTCGGCCGCACCGACGACCGACCCGGAAGTGAACCGCTGGGTTTGGTGGCCGCGCTGCTGCGCAGCGGGGTGCGGACGGTGCTGGCGGGAACGAGCAGGATCTCGGACGAAATCGCCGAGGCCGTCATGGTCGCCTACCACCAGCGGCTGAGCGGCGGAAAACCACCGGCGATCGCCCTCGCCGACGCGATCGCCGGACTGGGCGGCCCAGGGTCCGATCCGGCGCCGTTCAGCTGTTTCGGGGTAGGTCTGTAAACCCCGACTGACCGGGTCAGCGCGACGTGCACGTACCGCACCGACGACGTCATCGACTACCGTCAACGCTGACCACGCCGAACCAGCACACATTCCCCTCTGGAGTTTGAAGCTTTGATCACGGAGTGGATCCTGCTCGGTGTCGGCCTGCTGTTGATCGTCGGCACGGCGCTCTACGTCGCCGCCGAATTCAGCCTTGTCACGGTGGACCGCGCGACGGTCGCCAAACAGGCTGCGGACGGTGACAGCCGCGCGAGATCGCTGCTGACCGGCCTGCGGTCGCTGTCCACCCAGCTCTCCGGGGCGCAGGTCGGCATCACCGTCACCACGCTCGCGCTCGGTTTCGTCATGCAGCCCTCGCTGGCCTCTCTGGTCGCGGGGCCGCTGGAGGCCATCGGCCTGTCGAGCACCGCCGCGAACTCCGTGGGTTTGATCCTCGGGCTGGTCGTCGCCACCGTGCTCTCCATGGTGTTCGGCGAACTGGTGCCCAAGAACATCGCCATCGCCGAGCCGCTGGAGACCGCCAAGACGGTCATCAACCCGATGCGGCTCTCCACGATGCTGTTCAAGCCGTTGATCTTCGTGCTGAACGGCACCGCCAACGGCGTGCTCCGGCTGATCGGTGTCGAACCCCAGGAGGAGTTGCGGTCCGCCCGGTCGGCGGTCGAACTCGATTCGCTGGTTCGCCGGTCCGCCGCCCAGGGCACGCTGGAACAGCCGACCGCCGGGCTGCTGGCGCGGTCGATCTCCTTCGGCGGCAAGACCGCCGACGACGTACTCACCCCCAGGGTGCGGGTCCGATTCGTCAAGTCCACCGATACCGCGGACGCCGTCCTGGTCGCCGCCGTGGAGACCGGGCACGCACGCTTCCCGGTGACGGGCGAGGACACCGATGACGTCATCGGGCTCGTGCACCTCAAGCGGGCCGTCGCGATCCCGCCCGACGAGCGGGCCGGGGTGACGGTCGATCACCTGATGGTCCCGGTGCCGGTGGTGCCCGGTTCGCTCCCGCTGGACGACCTGCTCGATCAGCTGCGGGCCCGCGGGTTCCAGATGGCCGTGGTGGCCGACGAGTACGGCGGCACCGCCGGGATTCTCACCCTCGAGGACGTTGTCGAGGAACTCGTCGGCGACATCAAGGACGAGCACGACCCCGCCGACAGCCGGGCGGAGCGCCGTTCCGACGACACCTGGCTGCTGCCCGGGACCCTCCGTCCCGACGAGATTGTCGAGTTCAGCGGTGTGCGCCTGCCTGATTCGGGCGCATACGAGACGGTGGCGGGGCTGGTGCTGGCCAGGCTGGGCCGGATGGCTGAGGACACCGACTCGGTCGAGGTGTCGGCCACCATGGACGCGTCCGCGATGCTGGGCGTCCCGGACGGCCGGATCGGCACGTCCGACGACCGGCGCATCGAACCGGAAACCACCGACGACCTGCCGCGCGCCGTGACGGTGCGGCTGACCGTGCACCGGCTGGCCCGCCGACGGATCGAGACCGTCGTGATGTCCGCGGTCAGCGTTGACAGCGGCGACCTCGACGGGGAGCCCGGGAACGGCGGGGAACGCCGATGACCGCCAACTGGCTGCTGCTCGGTCTCGTCGTGATCCTGCTCGGAGCGAGCGCCTTCTTCGTCGCCGCGGAATTCGCGTTGATCGCCGCCCGCCGGACGATCATCGAACCGATGGCCGTCACGAGTGCCAGGGCGCGGTCGACACTCAAGGCGATGGAACAGGTCTCGCTGATGATGGCCTGCGCGCAGCTCGGCATCACGCTCTGTGGCGTGTTGCTCGGCGCGCTCGGGGAGCCCGCCGTCGCGGCCCTGCTGGAACCCGTTTTCGCCTCGCTCGGCGTCCCCGAATCATGGCTGCACCCGGTGTCCCTGGTGGTGGCGCTGACCCTGGTGGTGTCCGCGCACGTCGCGCTGGGCGAGATGGTGCCGAAGAACATCGCCATCGCCGGCCCCGAACAGACGGCGCTGATGCTGGCGCCGCCGCTGCGGGCGGTTGCCAAGGCGATCGGCCCGATCATCAGGACTCTCAACCGGCTCGCCAATGCGGTCGTGCGGTTGACCGGCAGGGAACCCAAGGACGAGGTCGCTTCCGCCTTTACCAGGGAAGAGGTGGCCGAACTCGTCGCGGAGTCGCGGCGGGAAGGGCTGCTCGACGACGAGGAACACCAGCTCATCACCTCTGCGCTCGATTTCGACACCGCGACGGTCACCTCGGTGATGGTCCCGGACTCCGAAGTGGTGTCCGTGCAGCCGGGCGTCACCGCCGCCGAGGTCGAGCGGATCTGTGCCAGGACGGGTTTCTCCCGTTTCCCGATTCTCGGCGCGGACGGCCGTTTCTCGGGCTACCTGCACATCCGCGACGTCGTCGACATCCCCGCCGAGCGGCGGAACGAGCCGGTCCCCGCTGACCGGATCAGGGCCCTGCCGTCCGTCGTCCCGGACGTCGACCTGCGGACGGCGCTGGACCGGATGCGGCGGATCGGCGCGCACCTGGCCGAGGTCGCCGTCGCGACGGACGGTGCCGGCGGCAACGGCGCCGAAACCGTGCCGCAGGGCCCTGGAACCTCGACGAACACCGTGGCCGAGCCGACCCCGGCTGCCCCGGTGCGCGGAGTCGTGATGCTCGAGGACGTCATCGAGGCGCTCATCGGGGAGGTCAGGGACGCGACCCGGCGATTCCCGGAGGCCGCTCGCCCGGCTCCCGGGAACGCGGCCGTCTGACCCGCAGCCACGCCCGGGAAGCCGCGTCGCCCAGGGTGTTGCCCGGCGGTGGGCATAGTCTCGGCGCATGCAGCGGCGGATCATGGGGATCGAAACCGAGTTCGGGATCACCTGTACTTTTCACGGTCAGCGCCGGCTGAGCCCGGACGAGGTGGCCAGGTACCTGTTCCGCCGCGTCGTCTCCTGGGGCCGGTCGTCGAACGTCTTCCTGCGTAACGGGTCGCGGCTCTACCTCGACGTCGGATCACACCCCGAGTACGCCACCGCCGAGTGCGACGACCTGCCCACGTTGATCGCCCACGACAAGGCGGGGGAGCGGATCCTGCAGGACCTGGTCGTCGACGCCGAGGCCCGGCTCGCCGAGGAGGGCATCGGCGGCGACATCTACCTGTTCAAGAACAACACCGACTCGGCCGGCAACTCCTACGGCTGCCACGAGAACTTCCTCATCGCCAGGGGCGGCGAGTTCGCCAAGATCGCCGACGGGCTGATCCCGTTCCTGGTCACCCGCCAGTTGATCGCCGGGGCCGGCAAGGTCCTGCAGTCCCCGCGCGGGGCGTCCTACTGCCTCTCGCAGCGGGCCGACCACATCTGGGAGGGCGTGTCCAGCGCGACCACTCGGTCCAGGCCGATCATCAACACCCGGGACGAGCCGCACGCGGACGCCGAACGCTACCGGCGGCTGCACGTGATCGTCGGGGATTCCAACATGTGCGAGACCACCACCCTGCTCAAGGTGGGCAGCGCCGCGCTGGTGCTGGAGATGATCGAGGCCGGCGTCACCCTGCGGGACTTCACCTTCGAGAACCCGATCCGCGCCATCCGGGAGATCTCGCACGACACCACCGGCCGCAAGCCGGTGCGGCTGGCCGGTGGCGGCGACATCTCGGCGCTGGAGGCGCAGACCGAGTACTACGAGCGGGCCGCCGAGTTCGTCGAGAAGCGCGGCAACGACCCGGTCACCGAGCGGGTCCTGGACCTCTGGAAGCGCACCCTGCTGGCGGTCGAGTCGCAGGACTTCTCCGCGGTGGACACCGAGATCGACTGGGTGATCAAGAAGCGGCTGATCGACTCGTACGCGGCCAAGAACGGCCTCGACCTCACCCACCCGCGGATCGCCCAGCTCGACCTCACCTACCACGACGTCCGGGTCGGCCGCGGCCTGCACTCGCTGCTGGCCGCGAAGGGGCGGGCGGCCCGGGTGGTCACCGACGAGCAGGTCATCGAGGCCACCACCGTGCCGCCGCAGACCACCCGCGCCCGGTTGCGCGGCGAGTTCGTCGCCGCCGCGCAGGACGCCGGCCGCGATTACACCGTCGACTGGGTCCATCTCAAGCTCAACGACCAGGCGCAGCGCACCGTGCTGCTGAAGGATCCGTTCCGGGCCGAGGACGACCGGGTCACCAAGCTGATCGAGGCGATGTAGCGATCCCCGATCTCGCCGGCGATCTCGCGGTCCGTGTGCAGTAAGGCTTGTCACGGATGTGACAGGCTGGTCGGGTGGCAACGGCGAAGGCGGAACGACTGCTGAACCTGGTGATCGCCCTGGTCAACTCACCGCGCTATCGCACGGCGATGTGGATCAAGGAGCACGTCGCCGGGTACGCCGACGCACCCAACGACGAGGCGTTCTTCCGGACGTTCGAGCGGGACAAGCAGGAACTCCGCGAGCTGGGCATCCCGGTGCAGACCCCGACCACCGGCGAGGACGGGTACCGGATCCCGCCGGTCGATTTCGCCCTGCCGCCGCTGTCGTTCACCCCGTCGGAGGCCGCCGCGCTGGCGTTGGCCGGACGGCTGTGGGAGACCACCGCGCTCGCGACGGCCGGGTCCGGCGCGCTGCGGAAGATCCGCGATGCGGTGCCCGACTACGGCGGCCCCACCGACACCGGCCCGGCCGCACCCGAGATCACCGCCGCGACCCTGCTGCAGCCGCGGGTCAGGACGGGTGACCCGGCCTTCGAGCCGATCTACGCCGCTGTCCGCACCCGCCGGGCCGTCACCTTCGACTACCGCAAGGACCCGACGGAGCCGGCGGAACCGCGCAAGGTGCACCCCTGGGGCCTGGTTTCCTTCCGCGGCCGTTGGTATGTCATCGGCTATGACGAGAAGCGCGGCGAACGGCGGACGTTCCGGCTCTCGCGCATATCTGGGCCGGTGAAGACCGTCGGCCGGGCCGGTGCGGTGCGGACGCCGGCCGGTGTCGATCTGCTCGCGGAGGTCGCCGCCAGTGTCGAGCGTCCCGCCGACCGGACGGCGACCGCGCGGATCCGTTCGGGGCGTGCGGCGGGCCTGCGGCGGACGGCCGTCACCGAGCAGGAATCGGCGGACGCGCCGGGCTGGGACCGGGTGACGCTGCCGCTGGGTCACCTGTGGGACACCGCCAGGCGGATCGCCGCGCACGGACCGGATGTGGTGGTCGAGGAACCGGCGGATCTGGTGGACGCGATCGTCCGGTTGCTGAAGGGCACCGCGGCGGCGATGGACGCGGCGCTCCCGCACCGAACCGACGGCCCGCCGAGCGACCGCTCGCGCGACACCGCCGCCGCCGACGGGATGTTCCAGGACCGGCCGGCATGAGCGAGACGGCGACCGACCGGCTGGCCAGGATGCTGGCGCTGGTCCCCTATATCGCGCGACGGCCGGGGGTCGCGATCAGCGAACTGGCCGCGGAGTTCGGCGTCAGCGCGGACCAGATCGGCGCCGACCTGAACCTGCTGATGGTGTGCGGGCTGCCGGGCTACTACCCGGACGACCTGATCGACGTCGTTCTGGACGACGACGGCGGCACCGTGTCCATCGCCTTCGACGCCGGGATCGAACGGCCGGTCCGCTTGACGGCCGACGAGGCGTTCGCGTTGACGGTCGCGCTACGGGCCCTGTCCGACCTGCCCGGCCTCGTCGATGCCGAGGCGGTGCACTCGGCACTGGCCAAACTGGAACAGGCGGCCGGGCCGTCACGCACCTCCGCCGACGCCACCGATGCGGTGCGGGTGGTGCCGGCGGACCCGTCGCCGGCCCTCGGCCTGGTCCGGCAGGCACTGGACGAGACCCGCCGGATCTGGATCCGTTACTACACCGCTTCCCGGGACGCCGTCACCGAACGCACGGTGGATCCCCTCCGACTGCTGGTGACCGACGGGCACGCCTACCTGGAGGCGTACTGCCACCTCGCCGGCGCGATCAGGCACTTCCGGGTCGACCGGATCGAGGAGGTCCGGCTGCTCGACGAGCCGGCGCAGGCGACGCTGTGGGTCGACTCCGACATCCCGGAGCGGATCTTCCATCCCGATCCGCAGATCCCGCCCGTCACCCTGACGCTGACCGGCGGCGCCCGCTGGGTCGCCGAGTACTACCCGATGGAGGAGGTCACCGAGCTGACCGATCCGCCCGGTGCACTACGGGTCCGGATGCGGGCGAACGGTGACGAATGGTTGACCAGACTGGTGCTCTCGCTGGGCGGCGAGGCCGTTCTCGAGGACAGGCCGGAGCTCACCGCGGCCGTCGCGGAGCGTGCTGCGGGGGCGTTGTCGGCCTACGGCGGCTAGGTCCGCTGGGTAGGATCGGGCACACAGCCCGATCGGTGGATCTCCGTCTCGGATCCACCCACCCGATCAGTAAGCCGATCACCGAGCCGACGACATTCAGGAGACCCGCCCGTGCCACTTCGTCTACCCGGAGTGCGGCTTCCCTCGCTGCGCCGGAAGAAGACGGACAAACAGGACGACGGCACGATGTCGTTGATGGAGCACCTGTACGAGTTCCGTCGCAGGTTGTTCTACGCCGTTCTGGGGATCTTCCTCGGCACGGTGGTCGGCTTCATCTGGTTCGGGCACGGCATCCCCGCCATCGGCTTCCCGAGCCTGTCGGAGATCCTGACCGGCCCGTACTGCGCCGTGCCGGCCGACGAGCGGCTCACCTTCGGAACAAATGACGACTGCCGGCTGCTGGCCACCGGCCCGTTCTCCGCCCTCGAGTTGCAACTGAAATCGGCGTTGATCGCCGGGGCCGTGCTGAGCTGCCCGGTCTGGCTCTACCAGCTGTGGGCATTCGTCACGCCGGCGCTCTACTCGAAGGAACGCCGCTACGCCATCCTGTTCGTCAGCTTCGGCGGCATGCTGTTCGTCCTCGGCGCGGTGCTCGCCTACGTGGTGATCAGGGAGGGCCTGACCGTCCTGCTCGGATTCGGCGGGGACGCGACCATCGCGGCGCTCTCACCGGACAGCTATTTCTCGTTCCTGATCGCCATGCTGATCATCTTCGGCGTCTCCTTCGAGCTGCCGCTGCTGTTGATCATGCTCAACATGATCGGGGTCGTCTCCAGCGCCAAGCTCGCGCAGTGGCGGCGCTACTCGATCTTCGGGATGGTCGTGTTCGCCGGGATCGTCGTCCCGGGCAACGACCCGATCACGATGCTGGCGCTGGCCGTCGCCCTCGTGCTGCTGTACGAGCTGGCCGTCCAGGTCACCAAGGTGCACGACAAGCGGGTCGCCAAGCGTGAACGGCTCGCCGAACTGAGCGACGACGAGGCGTCGGCCCTGCCGCTGGACACTGCCCTGGCGGGCGGCGTCGACACCGAGGTGCAGCCGGTGCCGGCGGCAGCGCCGATCAGTGCGCCCGGACCGGTCGAGACCGGGCCGCGTCGGTCGCCCACCGACATGGGGGACGCGACCTGACCTTCCGGTCAGTAGGCGCCAATTACCCGTTGTGCCCGTTCCCATCCGCTTCGGGTGATGCCGTAGACGCCTGTCGCAGGTGGGATGGGCAGGTCCGCGACATACTCCGCTGCACTGCCGCAGCAGCCCCGGACCGACAGGAGTCCCTCAGACATGGCCGTTAGAACGATCGCCCACCCCACCGTCGCCGACCGCCGCGCCAAGGGTGCCGACGCCCGGATCGCGACGCCACCCGAGCTGCACGCCGATTGGGTGCCCGCGGACGACCGGTTCGATCCGGTGAAGCTGATCTGCGACCAGGACGTCGCGCGGGAGCCCGACCTGGTGCCCGTGCGGCACGGTCGGATGATGGTGTCGCCGTTCACCTTCTATCGCGGCGCCGCCCGAATCATGGCGGCCGACCTGGCCGATACGCCCAACGCCGGCCTCGACTGTCAGCTGTGCGGGGATGCCCACCTGTCGAACTTCGGCGGGTTCGCCTCGCCGGAGCGCCGGCTGGTCTTCGACCTCAACGACTTCGACGAGACCCTGCCCGGGCCGTTCGAGTGGGACGTCAAGAGGATGGCGGCGAGCTTCACCATCGCGGCGCGGAACAACGGGTTGTCAGCGGCGGAGGGGCGTGCCGCGACCGTGACGGCGGTCCGGGTCTACCGCGAGGCGATGGCCGAGTTCGCCGGCATGGGCGTGATGGACCTCTGGTACGCCCACATGTCCGAGGACGATCTGACGGCAGCGCTGACCAACGTGGCGGCCGAGGTCACCAGCGTGAAGTCGGCCAAGAAGAACGGAGCGGCGAAGACCGCCAAGAAGGACAGCAAGGCCAAGGCGAAGGACGCGAAGACCGCCAAGGCCGACGCGAAGAAGGCCAAGAACGCCAAATCGGCCAAGAATGCCAAACCGGCCATGGGCAAGGCCGCCAAGGACAGCAAACGGAAGCCCGAGAAGGCTGCGGCGCCCAAGCCCGCGGTCGTCCGCGGCGACCCCGCCCTCGAAGCCCTCACCGCCTTGACCCAGGCCGACGAGCTCCGGGCGCTGGAGACCACCCAGAAGGCCCTTCGCAAGGCGCACACCCGGGACAGCCTGCAGGCGTTGTCCAAGCTGGGCGAACTGGTGGACGGCCGGTACCGGATCATCAGCCAGCCGCCCCTCGTCGTCCCGATCCGGGACTGGGGGGCCATCTACGGCGTCCCCGATTCCGATCTGGAGGTTGCGGTTCGAGCGCTCTTCCGCGAGTACCGGGCGAGCCTGCCGGACGACCGGCGGCACCTGCTGGAGAAGTTCGAGGTGGTCGACGTCGCCCGCAAGGTGGTCGGCGTCGGCAGCGTCGGCACCCGTTGCTACATCGTGCTGCTGCAGGGCAGGGACGCCCAGGACCCACTCTTCCTGCAGGTCAAGGAAGCGACCAGGTCGGTCCTGGAGGATCACCTGCCCAAGAGCCGGTTCCGCAATCCCGGCGAGCGGGTCGTCCAGGGCCAGCGAATGATCCAGGCCACCAGCGACATCTACGTCGGCTGGTCCAAGGGTCTGCAGGCGGACCGCAACTACTACTGGCGCCAGCTCCGGGACATGAAGGCGTCCGCCGACATCGAGAACATGTCGGCCTTCGCGCTGACCTTCTACGCGCGGCTCTGCGGCTGGACGCTGGCCAGGGCGCACGCGCGGTCCGGGGATGCGGTGGCCATCTCGGAGTACCTCGGCACCGATGCCGTCTTCGAGGAGGCGATTGCCGATTTCTCGGAGAAGTACGCCGAACAGAACGAGAAGGACTTCGAGGCGTTCACCGATGCCGTGTCCTCCGGTCGCATCGAGGCGGTCCACGGGGTGTGAGGCCCCAGCGGGCCTGAGCAGAGGGCCCGCCCACTATCGAACGAGGGGGCTCCACCCGGCTCGCCGGCCGGGTGGATCCCGCCTGCCGCAGGCCGGACCGCGGCTGTGACACCCTGGTCAGGTGACGCGACACGGTTGGGCGGACGAAACGGACGTGTCCCCGGCGGAGCGGTTCGCGCACTCCGCCAGCCGCCGCCGGTATCCGCATCTCGCGGAGTTCACCCTCACCCGCCCGTTCAGCCTCGATCCGTTCCAGGTCGAGGCGTGTGAGGCGCTGGAGAACGGGCACGGCGTCCTGGTGTGCGCGCCGACCGGGGCCGGCAAGACGGTCGTCGGTGAATTCGCCGTCCACCTGGCGCTGACCACCGGCGGCAAGTGCTTTTACACCACCCCGATCAAGGCGCTGTCCAACCAGAAGTTCGCCGACCTGATCGCCCAGTACGGACCGGAACGGGTCGGCCTGCTGACCGGCGACACGTCGATCAACTCGCACGCGCCCGTCGTCGTGATGACGACCGAGGTGCTGCGCAACATGCTCTACGCGCGCTCCGCGGACCTCACCGGACTGACCCACGTGGTGATGGACGAGATCCACTACCTCGCCGACAAGTTCCGCGGTGCGGTCTGGGAAGAGGTCATCCTGCACCTGCGCGACGACGTCCAGCTGGTGGGACTGTCCGCGACGGTGTCCAACGCCGAGGAGTTCGGGGCCTGGCTCGCCGAGGTGCGCGGCGACGTCACGGTGGTCGTGGACGAGATCCGGCCCGTTCCGCTCTGGCAGCACATGCTGGTCGGCAAGCGGATGTTCGACCTGTTCGGCGGGTCCGACCCGGCGACCGGCGACCCGTCGACGGCCCGGCTGCGGATCGATCCGGCGCTGGTCAAGGCGGTGCAGGGTGCCGAGGCGATCGCCGACCGGTTCGGCGGCGGCCGTCCGCAGCGCAGGGGCGGCCCGGGCGGATCGGAGGCTTTCCGCGGCGGCCCGCGCTGGCGCCCGCCGGCCCGGGTCGACGTCATCGAGAAGCTGGACGGCGCGGGCCTGCTGCCGGCGATCACCTTCATCTTCTCCAGGGCCGGCTGCGACGCAGCGGTGACCCAGTGCGTCCGCTCCGGCATGCGGCTCACCACGGAGAAGGAACGCGAGGAGATCCGGCAGATCGTCGACCGCCGGACCATCGACCTCGCGGAGGCTGACCTCGGCGTGCTCGGTTACTGGGACTGGCGGGACGCCCTCGAGCGCGGCATCGCCGCCCACCACGCCGGGATGCTGCCGGTGTTCAAGGAAACGGTCGAGGAGCTGTTCGTCGCGGGCCTGGTCAAGGCAGTGTTCGCCACCGAGACGCTGGCGCTGGGCATCAACATGCCGGCCCGGACGGTGGTGCTGGAGAAGCTGACGAAGTACAACGGCGAGGCGCACGCCGACCTGACCGCGGGGGAGTACACCCAGCTGACCGGCCGGGCCGGTCGGCGCGGGATCGACGTCGAGGGGCACGCCGTCGTGGTGTGGTCGCCGGGGATGGACCCGCGCGCGGTCGCAGGTCTCGCATCACGGCGGACCTACCCGCTGCGCTCCTCGTTCCGGCCGAGCTACAACATGGCCGTCAACCTGGTCGATCGGCTCGGCCGCACCGCCGCGCGGGACCTGCTGGAGCAGTCCTTCGCGCAGTACCAGGCCAACGGCACCGTGGTCGGAATGGCGCGACAGGTCGCCCGGAACAACGAGGCCATCGCCTCGCACGCCGCCGCGATGCAGTGCCACCTCGGGGACACCGCGTCCTATCTCGCGCTGATCAACGACCTGGCGGCCGCGGACAAGGAACTCGCGAGGGCCGGCGCCTCCCGGCGGCGCGACGAGACGGCGCGCGATCTGGCCGAGCTGCGCCGCGGCGACGTCATCGAGGTCCCCACCGGCAGGCGGGCCGGGCTGGCGGTCGTGCTCGATCCCGGGGTGGCCACGGACGGAACGTCCCGGCCGCTGGTGGTGACGGCCGGGAGCTGGGCGGGCCGGCTCACCATCGCCGACTTCCGCGGCCCGGTGCCGACCCTGGGCCGGTTGCGGCTCGGCAAGTTCACCGACCACCGGTCGCCCAAGGTGCGTCGCGACGTCGCGTCCGCACTGGCCTCGTCGGGCATCCGGCCGACCGGGCGTGGTGCCCGCCGCGAACCGGTCGAGGAGTTCGACCTGACGGTGCTGCGCAAGGCCGTTCGCGCGCACCCGGTGCACGGCTGCGCCGACCGCGACGAACACCTCCAATGGGGCCGCCGCTGGCGCCGGCTGAGCGCCGAGAACGAAGCGCTGGCGGCGCGGGTGTCCAGTGCGACCGGCTCACTCGGTCAGGCACTCGAGGAGATCGTCGACCTGCTCGAGGAGCGCGGCTACCTGCGCGGTGACCGGCTGACCGCCGACGGCAAGATGCTGGCCAGGATCTGGTCGGAGAGCGATCTGGTGGTGGCCGAATGCCTCCGCCGCCGGGTGTGGGAAGGCCTCACCGCCCCCGACCTGGCCGCCGTGGTGTCCAGTCTGGTCTTCGAGGCCCGCCGCGAGATGCAGGGCACCGCGCGCGCCCCGTCCGGCCCGGCCGCCGACGCATTGCTCGCGACGACCAGGGTCTGGGCCGAAATCACTGCCCGGGAAAGGGCTCTCGGCCTGCCTCCGACCCGGGACCCGGATGCCGGGTTCGCGGCCGCGGTGGCCGCCTGGTGCCGCGGCAACTCGCTCGCCGATGCGTTGGCGGTCGCCGTCGCCGGCGGCACCGACCTGTCCGCGGGCGATTTCGTCCGGTGGTGCAGGCAGGTGATCGACCTGCTCGACCAGGTTGCGGGCGTGGCGGCGCCGGCCGTCGCCGCCGCTGCCAGGTCCGCCGTGGGATCGCTTCGCCGGGGCGTCGTGTCGATGGGTTCCGTCTAGCCGACTGCGCCGGTCACGTCGAGTATCGGCACGCGGGTATCAGCACGCCGCCCCGGATACTCCCAGGATCGCGATGCCGTCGGCCGAGCCCCGACAGGTCACATAGATCCGATTGCGGCGTTTCGCGCCTGCGGATCGGCGTCGTGGTTGGATCATGCACAGACGCGACGGCGGCCGGACGATCGGACCGTCGATCACGACCGGTTGATCGTAGGAGGACGCGATGAGCACGCCACAGGGCGGTCAGCCCGGCAGCGGACAGGACGGGCAGCAGTGGTCGCCACCGCCGCGTTCCGACCCCCCGAACTCTGGACAGCCGAATTCTGGACAGCCGAACTCCGAACAGCAGCCCGGCCAGCCCGACGAGGGCGCCACCACGGTCTTCCGGCCCGGCGACATGGCGCCGGACGCGGGCTCGTCGGCAGCCGACACGGGTCCACAGAGCGCAGCGCCGCCGCACCCGTCGCAGGGTGAGCAGGGCCAGGTTCCGTCGTCCGGCGCATCGGGCGGCTGGGACCAGGGCCAGCAGGATCGGCAGAGCGGCGGGCTCGGCCACGACGGAACGGGTCAGTCCTACGGACAGCCGAGCGCGCCTCAGCCGGCTGCGCCGCCGACCACCACCGAGCCGGCGTACGGGTCGCAGCCGCCCGCGTACGGTTCGCAGCCGTCCTACGACCAGGGCGCTTACAGCCAACAGCCCGGTCAGGGTGCCGGATACGGCCAGCAGGGTTATCAGAACTACCAGCAGCCGGCCGACTACGGCCAGCAGGGCTACCAGCAGCCGGGTTACCCGGCTCCGCAGGACCAGGGTCAGCCTGCCGGTGGTCAGCAGGGTTACGGCCAGCCCGCCGATTACGGGCAGCAGGGGTATTCGCAGCAGGGCTACTCCCAGCAGGGGTATTCGCAACCCGGCTCCTCACAACAGGGATACGAGCAGCAGGGATACGAGCAGGGCTACCAGCAGCCCACCTACGGTCAGCCGGGTTACGGCCAGCCGGCCGGGTACGGCCAGGACACCTACGGTCAGCAGCCCGCAGGTTACGGCCAGCCCGCGTACGGGCAGCAGCCCGGCGGGTACGGGCAGCAGCCGGGTTACGGCGGTTACGCCGCGGCCGGTGCGCCGCTGGCCGGCAGTTCGCCCGCGGTCGGCGTCGACCAGCGACCGAAGAAGTCGAACCAGGGACTGATCATCGCGATCATCGCGGTCGTCGTGCTTGCCGCTCTGGCGGCGATCGTGCTCTTCGTGTGGCCGGGTGTGCTGAACAAAAAGGTCTTCGACGAACGTCAGGTCACCCAGGGCGTGACCACCGTGCTGACCGGCGCCCCGCCGACCGGCTACGGGCTGAGCGGCGTGACGGACGTTTCGTGCCCGTCGGGACAAGAAGTCAAGGCCGGCACCAGCTTCCAGTGCACCCTCAAGGTGGACGGCAATCCGCAGACGGTGACGGTGGACGTCAAGGACGCGAACGGGCTGTACGAGGTCAACCCGCCCAGCTGACCGACCCGGGACGGCCCGGTGCCGGTAGCGTTCCGCTGCATGCTGCAGCTGCTCGATCTCGCCGGTATCTATTTCCGCGCGTTCTATGCGGTGCCCACCTCGATGACCTCGCCCGACGGCCGGCCGGTCAACGCCGTCCGCGGATCGCTGGACATCCTGGCCAGGGTGATCGCCGATGCCCGGCCGACCAGGGTGATCGCCTGCCTGGACCTGGACTGGCGGCCGGCCTGGCGGGTGGAGCTCATCCCGTCTTACAAGACACACCGGGTGCTGGACCCGCAACAGGCCCTCGCGCCGGCCGCATCGCCGGTCGTTGAAGGCGCGTCCCAGGCACCGCACAGCGGCATCGCGGGCACCTCCGCCGACATCGAACAGGTTCCGGACGAGCTGTCACCGCAGGTGCCGATCCTGCTCGACGTGCTGGCCGCGATCGGGATCGCCACCGCGGGCGCCCCGGGCTTCGAGGCGGACGACGTCATCGGCACCCTGGCGGCCACCGAGAAACGGGACCCCGTCGAGGTTGTCACCGGGGACCGAGACCTGTTCCAGGTGGCGCGGGACACCGACCCGGCTGTCGCTGTGCGGTACATCGGAGCCGGGATGAGCAAGGCCGCGGTGTACCGGGCGGCCGATGTCGCGAGCAAGTACGGCATCCCGGCCGGTGCGTACGCCGACTTCGCCGCGCTCCGCGGCGACCCGTCCGACGGCCTGCCGGGAGTTCCCGGTGTCGGCGACAAGACGGCGGCGACGCTGATCAACAGGTTCGGGTCCGTCGAGGGTCTGATCGAGGCGCTGGACGGCCGGTCGACCGGTCTCACCGCGACGATGCGCGCGAAACTCGGAGCGGCGCGGGCCTACCTGGAGGTCGCACCCACGGTGGTCCGGGTCGCGTCCGACGCTCCGGTGGTGGTCGAACCGGACAGCGGTGACGCGCTGCCGCGGGAGCCCGTCGACCCCGGCGGGCTGTCGGATCTGATCCGGCTGCACGGCATCGGCGGGTCGACCGCGAGATTGGTCGCCGCGATCGAGGGACGCTGACGGCTGCCTTCCGTGCGGCCCTCCGGTGGGCACTAGGCTCCGGTCCATGTCTCTGGACCAGACCGTCGTCGCTGCCGCCGTCGCAGAGGATCCAGTCGTCTCGACCTTCGCCGATCGGCTCGGGCGGCTCGCCGAACAGGCGGGCACGATCGGCGCCGATGCCATCCTCATCGCGCCCGGCCCCGACCTCGAGTACTTCATCGGTCACTCCGTCGGGTCGCACGAACGGCTGACCTGCCTGGTGGTGCCCGCCTCGGGCGAGATCGCCCTACTGGTACCGACTCTGGAGCGGCTCGGCTGGGCGGGGACGGCCGTCGAACATCTCGACGTCGCGATCAGCACCTGGACCGACGGCGAGGACCCCTACGCCGCACTGGCCGGGCTGATCCCCGCGGATGCGTCCGTGCTGGCGGTGGACTACCACATGCCGGCGGTGCATGCCCTGAACGCGCAGCGCATCGTCCCGGGCTCCGCATTGACCCTTGCCGGGGAGGCGATCGCCGAGCTCAGGATGCGCAAGGGCCCGGACGAGATCGCCGCCCTCTCCGCCGCCGGCGCCGCCATCGACCGGGTCCAGGCCCGGGTCGGCGAGTGGCTGCGGGCCGGTCGCACCGAGAACGACGTCGCGGCCGACATCGCCGCTGCCATCGTGGCTGAGGGCCACGCCCGGCCGGACTTCGTCATCGTCGGGTCCGGCCCGAACGGCGCCAGCCCGCATCACGAGGCCTCGGACCGGGTGATCCAACCGGGCGACCCGGTGGTCATCGACATCGGCGGCCCGATGCCGTCGGGATATTTCTCCGACTGCACACGGACCTACGTGGTCGCGCCCGCCGCTGGTCAGGACGTCGACCCGGACGTGCGCGCGGTGTACGAGATCGTCCGCCGGGCGCAGGCGGCCGGCGTCGCCGCCGTCCGTCCCGGGGTCACCGCCGAGTCGATCGACGCGGCGTCCCGGCAGGTCATCGAGGACGCGGGATACGGCGAGTACTTCATCACCCGTACCGGCCACGGCATCGGCCTGGAGGTGCACGAGCACCCGTACATGGTGGCCGGCAACAGCATTCCGCTCGAGCCCGGGATGGCGTTCTCGGTGGAGCCCGGCATCTACCTGCCGGGCCGGTTCGGGGTCCGCATCGAGGACATCGTGGTGGTGGGCGATTCCGGTCCGGTGCTGATGAACACGGCGACCACCGAGCTGACCGTCGTCGGCGCCGTCAACCCTGCCGTCGGCACGAACGGCTGAGGGGATCACGATGCTCGAGGAACTCGACGCCCGCATCGCGGCGGTGCTCGCCGCCGACGGTCGCTGTAGCTACACCGACCTGGCCGACCGGGTCGGACTCTCGGTATCCGCCGTGCACCAGCGGGTGCGGCGGCTGGAGAAGCGCGGCGTCATCCGCGGCTACTCGGCGCAGATCGACTGCGAGCAGATCGGCCTGCCGCTGACCGCGTTCGTGTCGCTGACCCCCATCGACCCCGCCGCACCGGACGACTATCCTGGACGGCTGGCGGCGCTGTCGGAGATCGAGGCCTGTCATTCGGTGGCCGGGGTCGAGTCGTACATCGTCAAGGTCCGGGTGGCCTCGCCCGCGGCTCTCGAGGCGCTGCTGGCACAGATCAGGGCGACCGCCGGGCTGTCCACCCGCACCACCGTCGTCCTCTCGACGCCGTACGAGAACCGGCCGGTGACACCGCCTCTGGTGCTCGACGGCGAGGACGCGGGACTCCCAGGCGCCGACCTCCGTGCGATGTCCAGCAACGGCGACCCGGAGGCCGGCGACTGAGCGGTCGGCGGCATGATGGGATCAGCCGGTGACCCGCACACTGCCCTCAGGTCTCCCAGCCACCGATTTGCCGGCCGCCACCCGTGACGACACCGCCGACATCCTGCACGGCGTCCCGATCGCCGACCCGTACCGCTATCTCGAGGATCCCGACGCTCCCCGCACCAGGGAATTCGTCGAGGCCCAGAACGCCGTCTCGCAACCGTATCTCGCGGCGCTGCCAGGGCGGGATGACCTGCTCGCTCTGGTGACGGCGCTGCTCACGGCTCCCCGTCGGGGAGTGCCCTGGGAACGTGGCGGCCGGTACTTCGTTGTGGCCAACCCCGGCGAGCTCGACCAGGATCAGTTGTTCACGGCGGGGTCACTGGAGCAGCTGCTGGCATCGCCGACTCTGCTGCTCGACCCCAACACGCTCTCCGACGACGGCACCGTCGCGATGACGGCGGCGCGGGTGAGCCCGGACGGCCGGTACCTTGCCTACGCGCTGTCCGAGGCGGGTTCGGACTGGCGGACCCTGCACGTGCGGGAGACCGCCGGTGGTGCGGATGATGCGCCACTGCCGGACCGGCTGGCGTGGACGAAGTGGGTCGACCCCACGTGGCTGCCGGACGGATCGGCCTTCCTGTACTGGCGTTACCCGGCGCCCACCGGGGCCGAGTTCACCGCGGCGATGGGCGCCGGCGAGCTCCTGCTGCACCGGCTCGGCACCGACCCGGACCAGGACCGGGTCGTCTGGTCCCGGCCCGACGAGCACGAGTGGATGCCCGATCCGTGGGTCTCGCCGGACGGCCGCTGGCTGGTGCTGACGGTGAGCCCGGGGACCGACTCGCGGACGACGCTGGAGGCCCGCCGGCTGACCGTCGACGCTGAGGGTCGCTATGACGTCGAAGAGGCGGGGGTGGCCGTGGTCGGTGAGTTGGTCGATGCGCACCACGTCGTCGGGTCCGACGGCGACACGCTGTACCTCCGCACGGAGCGCGACGCCCCCCGCGGGCGGCTGGTCGCCGTGAACCTGACGGCACCGCATCAGGCGTGGACCGACATCGTCGGACAGCACGACGCCGACGTGCTGGTCGATGCCGCTCCGGCGGCCCGTGCCTTCGTGCTGACCTGGTCGTCCGACGCCGCGCACCGGGTCGAGATCGTCCGCCGGGACGGCACTCCCGTCGGTACGCCGGAGCTCCCGGTGCCGATCTCGTTGACCACCGTCAACTCCCGTGACCGCAGCACCGAGGTGTTCGTCGGGGTCACCTCCTTCACCGAGCGGGCCCGCGCCTACCGGCTCGACCTCGCCGACCTCGACGGCCCCGAACTCGCCGGACCCGACTCCGACCTCGCTGAAGTCGATGAACCCGCCTCGCCCGGCCGCATCGGCGTCACCGCGCTGCCGCAGCCGGGCCCGGAGATCTCACTTCCTGAAGTGACCGTCGAGCGCCGTCGGGCCGCTTCCGCCGACGGAGTGGCGGTGCCGATGACGGTGCTCCGCCGTGCTGATCTGCCGCCGGGGCCGCGAGCCACGCTGCTGTACGGCTACGGCGGTTTCGACATACCGGTGCTGCCCGCCTTCTCCGCCCTGTTCGCCGGCTGGGTCGCCGCGGGCGGCGTGCTCGCGGTGGCGAACCTGCGCGGCGGCGGCGAGTTCGGCGCGGACTGGCACAAGGCCGGGATGCTGCACCACAAGCAGCGGGTTTTCGACGACTTCTTCGGCTGCGCCGACGACCTGATCGCCGCTGGGGTGACGTCACCGGTGCAGCTCGCCGTCCACGGCCGGTCCAACGGCGGACTGCTGGTCGGCGCGGCGATGACTCATCGCCCCGAGCTGTTCGCGGCGGCCCTGCCGACGGTCGGTGTGCTGGACATGCTGCGGTTCCACCTGTTCACCATCGGCTGGGCCTGGACCACCGAGTACGGCAGCCCGGACGATCCCGACGACTTCGCCGTCCTGCTGGCGTACTCGCCGCTGCACCGCCTGCGGCAGGGCACCGCATACCCGGCGACGCTGATCTGCACCGGTGACCACGACGACCGGGTGGTGCCGGCCCACTCGCTGAAGTTCGGCGCCGAGCTGCAGCGCTGCCAGGCCGGCCCGGGACCGGTCCTGCTGCGGGTGGACACCCGGTCCGGTCACGGGATGGGCAAACCCGCGACTGCGCTGGCCGCCGAGTACGCCGACCAGCTCGCGTTCGCCGCCGCGCACACCGGCCTCGATGTGCTGCCGGTGACGTCGACCGGGCTGTCGCAGTCCGGCCGATCGGGAACAGATTTGCGAGAAGGTTAGTTCGAATAACTTGTCCGGGAACTGTTGGCTCGGCGAGAAGACAGGGGAGCGGGCACGTGACGGCAGCGGCACCGACGTCGGCCGTCGGGTTCAGGTCCGAGCGGGGGCCCATCCTCATCTCGTTGATGCTCAGCACCTCGCTGGTGGCGCTGGACTCGACCATCGTTGCGACCGCGGTGCCGTCGATCGTTGCGGACCTCGGCGGCTTCTCCCAGTTCCCCTGGCTGTTCTCCGTCTACCTTCTCGCGCAAGCAGTCTCGGTCCCGGTCTACGGGAAGCTGGCGGACATGTTCGGCCGCAAGCCGGTCATGCTGTTCGGCATCGGCCTGTTCCTGCTGGGCAGCATCCTCTGCGGGGTGGCCTGGAGCATGCCCGCGCTGATCGCCTTCCGGGCCGTCCAGGGCCTCGGCGCCGGCGCCGTGCAACCGATGAGCATCACCATCGCCGGCGACATCTACACGCTCGCCGAGCGGGCGAAGGCGCAGGGCTACCTGGCCAGCGTGTGGGGGATCTCCGCGGTCGTGGGGCCGACCCTCGGCGGGCTGTTCGCCGAGTACCTGACCTGGCGCTGGATCTTCCTGGTGAACATCCCGTTGTGTGCGCTGGCCGCGTGGATGCTGATCCGCCGCTTCCACGAGTCGGTCACCAAGGTCCGGCATCGCATCGACTACCTGGGCAGCATCAGCCTGACGGCGGGCTGCACGCTGATCATCCTGGGCCTGCTGGAGGGCGGCCAGGCCTGGGCGTGGAACTCCGCCACCGGCATCGCGGTGCTGGCGTCCGGCGCCGTGCTCCTGCTGCTGTTCGTCCTCGTGCAGCGCCGCGCCGCGGAACCGGTCCTGCCGCTGTGGGTGTTCACCCAGCGGGTGCTGATGGCCAGTGCGGTGATCGCGCTGCTGGTCGGTGCGGTGCTACTCGGGCTGACGACCTACGTGCCGACGTTCGTGCAGACGGTGCTCGGTACCGGGCCGTTGGTGGCCGGCTTCGCGCTGGCCACGCTGACCATCGGCTGGCCGATATCGGCAGCCCTGTCCGGCCGGCTCTACCTCCGCCTTGGCTTCCGCCGGACCGCCGCGATCGGCTCGGTGCTGGTCGTGATCGGGAGCTCGCTGACCGCGTTGCTCGGCGACTCGTCGAGCGTATGGTCGGTCGCCGGATGCTGCTTCGTCGTCGGGCTGGGCATGGGACTGGTGGCGAGCCCGACGCTGATCGCCGCGCAGAGCAGCGTCGGCTGGGCAGAGCGCGGTGTCGTGACGGCGAACAATCTGTTCTTCCGGTCGATCGGCAGTGCGGTCGGTGTAGCCGTGTTCGGCGCCATCGCGAACGCCACCCTCGGCGGCTCGGCCACCGCCGACGCCGACCCGGCGGCGCTGGCGGACGCCACCCACGACGTGTTCCTGGCCTCGCTGGTGCTGGCCGTGCTGATGATGGCCGCCGCCTTCCTGCTGCCCGGCGGTAGCCCGTCCGGTGAGCAGGCCGCCGCCGATCCCGACGCGACGTCGGCAACCGAGCGCACTCGCGACAACCGCTGACGCCCGATCCTGGATCAGAGAACGAGCTCCGCCAGCCTGTGCACCTGGGAGAGGTCGGCCACGGTCGGGTCGAGGATCAGCTCGTCCACGCCGGCGTCCTCGTACGCCGCCATCGCCCCGGTGATGGCCTCCCGGCCCCGGAGTGCTCCACCGGCCACCATCTCCACGTACTCACCCATGAATCCGTAGTAGTGCCGGAGGTAGGCGTACGACGCTGCCTCCACATCGTCGCCGAGAGAGAAGTAGGCCAGCGCGAGAATCCGCGGCTCGCCGGCCTTGCCCGCCTCCTGCCATGCCTGCCGCACCCGCGCCGCCATCGGCGCGATCTGATCGGGAGGTGCACCGCCCGCGGTCCAGCCGACGCCGTACTGGACGGTGCGGCGCACCCCGGCCGCTCCGCCGCCGCCGATCAGCAGCGGCACGGTACCGCCCGGCACCTCGGGTGTCACCGGTTCCGGGCTGCCGGCGACCGGTTTCCCCCGCCAAGCCGCGAGCATGGTGTCGAGCATCTGGTCGGTGCGCTTGCCGCGATCGGCGAAAGTCGTTCCCGTGGCGACGAAGTCGTCCTCGCGGCCGCCGACGCCAATTCCCAGGGTGAGACGGCCCTGCGCGATGGAAGCCACCGTCGCGGCCTCCTTGGCGACGAGCACCGGGTCCCGGGTGGGCAGCACCAGGATGTTGCTCAGCAGTTCGATGCGCTCGGTGACCGCCGCCGCGGCGGCCAGCGAGATCAGTGAATCGTGATTGGGGAAGGCGATCCGGTCGATGGTGGCCAGGGTGGGGAAGCCGCAGGTTTCCGCGGCGACCGCCCACGCCGGCAGCAGGCGGCCGGGACAACCCGGCACCGGGTTCGGCAAGCCGATTCCAATTTTCATGAACGCACAATAATGGCGGCTGTCTGTTTCGGCACGACCGTTCGCAACCGGTGATACCAGGGACGCGGCACGTCCTCAGTCGGCGGTGGCGGCCCGCATCCCCGGTTCGGTCCGGTAGATGATCTCGATCGCCGCCGCCCCGACCGCACCGACGGCGAGCGACTGCCACAGGATCGTCGGGGTGAGCGAGAAGTTGAAGAAGGTCTGGCCCAGCGGCGTGATGAACGCCAGCGCGGCGATGGCGACCATGGATGCCAGCAGCAGCGCCTTCCACGGCCGGAACGGCCGGGAAAGCACCACCAGGATCCAGAACGAGGTGACCAGCAGCGCGATGGTCGCCGCGGAGGACGGCTGCCAGCAGATGACGTTCACCGCCGAGGCCTTGGATTCGGTCTGCACCAGGCATTCCGTGGCCGGGGGAGCGCCGACTTCCGTCCTGGCCAGCAGGTAGGAGATCAGCACGACGAGCCCCGCCACCGCCCCGGCGGGCACGGCGAACCGGAGCACCCGTTTCAGGAAACCAGGGATGTAGCGGCGCTTGTTGGGCCCGAGCGCGAGGAAGAACGCCGGGATACCGATGGTCACCGCCGAGACCAGGGTGAGGTGCCGCGGCAGGAAGGGGAACGGCAGCGTGAACAGCGCAGCCGAAATGATGGCGATCAGGCTCATCACGTTCTTGGCCACGAACAGGTTCGCCACCCGCTCGACGTTGCCGATCACCCGCCGGCCCTCGGCCAGCACCGACGGCAGGTGCGAGAAGCGGCCGTCCAGCAACACCAGCTGGGCGACGGCTTTGGTGGCCTGCGCCCCGTTGCCCATGGCCACCCCGATGTCGGCGTCCTTGAGCGCGAGAGCGTCGTTGACCCCGTCCCCGGTCATCGCGACGACATTGCCGTTCCGCTGCAGCGCCTGCACCAGGGCCCGCTTCTGCTCCGGCGACACCCGGCCGAAAACAGTGGTGCGGGCGACGATGTCGCGCAGCTCCTCCGGATCCTCGCCGATCGTGCGGGCGTCCACCACGGCATCCGGACCCAACTCGAGCCCGACCCGCAGGGCGATGGCCCCGACGGTGGTCGGGTTGTCGCCGGAGATGATCTTGATCTTGACGCCCTGCTCCTTGAAGTACTGCAGCGTGTCCTTGGCGTCGGGCCGGACCTGCTCGGTCAGCGTCACCAGCGACACCGACCGCAGGTCGGCGGGGAGGTCCTGCCCGTGCAGTGGGGAATCGGAGCGGGCCAGCAGCAGCACCCGCCGGCCGGTCGAGGCGAGTTCGCTGACCCGTTCACGCAGCGGGTCGTCGTCGGCCAGCAGCACGTCGGGCGCGCCGAAGATCAGCGCGCCGCGGTCGGTGAAGGATGCGGCACTCCACTTCCGGGCGGAGTTGAAGGCGATGGTCACCTCCCTGGCCCAGCCGGTCGGTGCGTCGAGCGCGGCCCCGAGCGCCTTGAGCGTGCCGTTGGCGTTGGGATCGTCGGCGAGAGCACCCAGTGCGGCACGGATCTCGTCGGCGCTGAGGTCGGCGCACGGCTCGCAGTCCTCGAACGCGATGTCGCCGACGGTCAGGGTGCCGGTCTTGTCCAGGCACACCACATCGACCCGGGCCAGCCCCTCCACGGCGGGCAGTTCCTGCACCAGCACCTGCTGCCGGGTGAGCTGTACCGCGGCCAGCAGGAACGCTACCGAGGTCAGCAGGACCAGGCCCTCCGGGACCAGGCCGACGAGGCCGCCGGTGGACCGGATGACGACCTGCTGCCAGCCCTGTTCGCCGATGGCCCGGTACTGCGACCAGATCTGCAGCGGCAGCGCGATCACGATGATCCAGGTGATGTACTTCAGCAGCCGGTTGACCGACTCCTGGATCTCCGAGCGGGTTTTCGTGAACTTCTTCGCCTCGGCGGCGATCTTGTTGATGTACGAGTCCGGCCCGACGGCGGCGGCCGTGAACCGCCCGCTGCCGGCGACCACCGTGGTCCCCGAGCGGACCTCGTCACCGTCGTCCTTCGGGATCGCGTCGGCCTCGCCGGTGAGGTTCGACTCGTCGATCTCCAGGCCGATCGTCGAGAGCATGGTGCCGTCGGCGGGCACCTGATCGCCGGTGCGCAACTCGATCAGGTCGTCGAGCACCACGTCCACCGTGGCGATCTCGACGACAGCGCCGTCCCGCACGACGAGCGTGGTCGGTGAGTTGAGCAGCGCCAGTCTGTCGAGTTTGCGCTTGGCCAGATACTCCTGGCCGATGCCGATCGCCGAGTTGACGATCAGCACCACGCCGAACAGTCCGTCGGCGAGCGACCCGGTGCTCAGGATGAGCACGAACAAGGCCCCGAGGATCGCGTTGAACCTGGTGAACACGTTCGTCTTGAAGATCAACCAGAGCGACCGCGACGATGCCTGGCTGGTGGCATTCACCTGCCCTAGCGCGACCCGTTCGGCGACCTCGGCCGTGGTCAGGCCGGACGCCGAGGACGGCCTGACCGCGACGCTGGAGGCGCCCGCGACGGACGGTTCGAGACCGGGCTGTCGGTAGCCGGCGGAGTCGGGCGGCATGCTCACCCGGCTACTGTGACAGATCGCTCCGACAGCGATGGCACGGATATCGCGGACATGTCGGGCAACCACCCGATGGTGTGGGCCGAGGGCCGCGTGCTGTGATCGGGTCACCGTGGGGTTGACTGGACGGCAATGACGCTCACCCTGCTGCACAACGGCCGCATCCATACCGCCGCGGACCCGGATGCGACCGCCATGGCCATCGCCGGTTCCACCATCAGCTGGATCGGCGCCGAGCACGCGATCCAGGTCGCCGGAACCCCGGACCGGGTCATCGATCTCGACGGAGCGCTGGTCGTCCCGGGCTTCGTCGATGCACACGTGCACAGCACGGAGGCCGGCCTCGCACTCACCGGTCTTGACCTGTCCGGCACCCGATCGCTGGCCGAGTGCCTGGCCGCCGTCCGGTCGTTCGCCGCCCGCAACCCTGACGGCGTGCTGTGGGGGCACGGCTGGGAGGACACCCGCTGGCCGGAACGCCGCGCACCCACCCGCGCCGAGATCGACGAGGCCGTCGGGAACCGCCCCACCTACCTGTCGCGGGTCGACGTGCACTCGGCGCAGGTCAGCTCGGCACTCGCTGCGGCAGTGGCGGACAGCGGCTCGCTGACCGGCTGGTCCGATCAGTCGCCCGTCAGCCGGCAGGCCCACGCCGCGGTGCGGGCCGTTGCGCGGCAACAGCTCTCGGGCGTGCAACGGGAACAGGCGCAGGTGGCCTTCCTCCGTGCGGCGGCCGCGAACGGCATCGTCGAGGTGCACGAGTGTGCGGCGGCCGACGAGACCGGGCGCGGTGACCTCGCCGCGCTGCTGGCGGTGGGCGGGCCGATCCCGGTGCGGGCGTACCTGGCGGCCGCGGTCACCGAACCGGCCGAAGCGCTCGCGATGCTGGCCGAGAGCGGGGCGCACGGGCTGGGCGGCGATCTGGTGATCGACGGCGCCATCGGATCCCGGACGGCCGCCCTGCGCAGCGACTACCACGACGATCCGGGGAACCGCGGCGCCCGGTACCTGACCGATCAGCAGATCGCCGACCACCTGGTGGCGTGCACGCTGGCGGGCGTCCAGGCGGGGTTCCATGCCATCGGTGACGACGCCGTGCACGCGGTCGGCGCCGCATTGAAAGAGGCGGTCCGTCAGTTGGGCGACAACGCGACGGTGCGGCTGGCCGGCTGTGCGCATCGCGTCGAACACGCCGAGATGCCCGACGACGGCGACATCGCCGCGTTCGCCGCGACCGGCGTCGTCGCCAGCATGCAGCCGCTGTTCGACGCCGCATGGGGTGGCCCGGACGGCCTGTACACCGAGCGGCTGGGTGCGGACCGGGCAGCGGCGATGAACCCGTTCGCGACGATGGCCGCGGCGGGCGTCTCGCTGGCGTTCGGGTCAGACGCACCCGTGACCCCGGCCGACCCGTGGGCCGCGGTGCAGGCGGCCACGCATCACCGGACGCCCGGTAGCGGGCTCTCTCCGCGGGCGGCATTCACCGCCCACACCAGGGGTGGTCACCGCGCCGCAGGCCGCACCGACCGGGGGATCGGCACCATCTCGGTGGGGGCGCCCGCACACCTGGCGATTCTGGCCGCCGGTCCGCTGGTCCGGCCGGCCGCCGACCCGTCGGTCGCCCGGTGGTCGACCGACCCGCGGTCCAGGGTTCCGTTGCTGCCCGATCTCACCCCGGGGGCGCAGCTGCCCACCACGATCGCGACCGTCGTCAACGGGGTCGTCGTCTTCGACTCCGGACTGTTCGGGGCCTGACCGTTCGCAGACCGGACGGGCGAGCGCGGCCGGTCAGGCCCGGCGTTCCGCCGCCAGGGTGTCGAACTGGCGGGCGAGTGCGTCCCGCGCACCCTCCAGGTGGGAGCGCATCAAAGCCTCCGCCTGCTCGGCGTCGCCGTCGACCAGGGCCTGCAGGACGGCGCCGTGCTCGGCGACGATCCGGTCCCGGCCGAGTGCGTACCGGGACTGCACCATCGACAGGTGGATCTCACCGGAGAGCGCCCGGTAGAGCCGGCTGAGCCGCGGGCTGTCCACCGCCTTGACCAGGACCCGGTGGAACCGCAGATCGGCCTCCACGAACTGGCTGTGCCCCGCGACCGGGGCCACCGCGGCGAGATCCCGGACGGCGTCGGCGGCCTCCGGCGGGATCGCGTGCCCGGCGATCCGGCGGACCACTTCGAGCTCCAGTGGCATCCGCACCAGGAACAGGTCCTCGACGTCGTCCCGGGACAGGGTCGGCACCTGAGCCGAGCGATGGGCCTCCCGGCGCAGCAGGCCTTCCTGCACCAGATGCGTGATCGCCGCTTTGGCCGTCGGCCGTGACACCTCGTACTCGGTGGCGACGTCCGTCTCGGTGAGCCCGACTCCGGGGTCGATGTCGCCATCGAGCACCCGTGCCCGCAATGACGCGGACAGCGCGTCCACGACGGAGACGGTTTTGAGTCCCTTCATGCCCTGAGCCTCTCTTGCCGGCATGCCGGGGACAGGACCAAGTGCCCTACTCCCTGCGGCGGTTGCCGCACAGGCTACCGGGATGTTCCGTTTTGTCTCTCAATCACCCTGAGGGGTTGACAGACATGTGTACTTGTCTTACAACTTACCAATCGCTGCAGCACACGACATGCCGCGACTCCCACGCCCGTCCAGGGCCGACACAAAGGAGTGCCGATGTTCCAGCAGGTAGCTGATCCGGTAGGGGGGTCACTGGCCTTGTCCGCGCTCATCGCGGCTCTGCCGTTGGTGACGTTGTTCGTTCTGCTCGGGGCGCTGAAATGGAAGGCGTGGCAGGCGGGCATCGCCTCGCTCGTCGTCGCGCTCGCGGTGGCCATCTTCGCGTTCGGGATGCCGGCGGGCCAGGCCCTGCTCGCCGCCAGTGAGGGCGCGGCATTCGGTCTGTTCCCGATCATCTGGATCGTTCTGACCGCCATCTGGATCTTCCGGATGACCGAACTCACCGGCTACGACCTGGTGCTGCGCAGGGCCTTCGGGTCGCTCTCGCCGGACCAGCGCATCCAGGCGATCATCATCGCCTTCTGCTTCGGCGCACTGCTCGAGGCGCTGGCCGGATTCGGCACGCCGGTCGCCGTCACCGCCGTCATGCTGATCGCCGTCGGCATCACCCCGATCAAGGCGGCCGGGGTCGCGCTGGTCGCGAACACCGCACCGGTCGCCTTCGGTGCGATCGCCGTTCCGATCACCACCCTGGGCAAGATCACCGGACTCGACCCGAACCTGCTGGGCGCGATGGTCGGCCGGCAGACGCCCATCCTCGCGATCTTCGTGCCGTTGATCCTGGTCCTGATGGTCGACGGCAAGCGCGGCGTCCGGCAGACCTGGCTCGCCGCTGTGGTTGCGGGCGTCGCATTCGGCGGTGCCCAGTTCCTCAGCTCCAACTACTTCAACTACCAGGTGGCCGACATCATTGCGGCGCTCGCCGGCGCGCTGGCCGTCGTCCTGCTGCTGCGGGTGTGGCAGCCGTCGGAGATCGTCACCGCGGAGAGCATTGCCGCCCTGGAGCCGGTCGTCCCGGCCGGATCGCCGGCCAAGGCCCGCACCGGGAACACCGGGGGTTCGGACACAACCGGGGGATCCGCTGACGCTGCAGAAACTGGACCGGTCAGCAAGCGCGAGGCACTGCTCGCCTTCGCGCCGTATCTCATCGTCGTCGCGCTCTTCACCCTTGTCTCGTTCGGTCCGCTGAAGGACTTCCTGGACACCCATTCGGGCTGGAAGTTCGCCTGGCCGGGCCTCGAGGTGCTGAACAGCGAGGGGAAGCCGCTCGCCGCTTCCACCTTCAACTTCAACGTCTGGACCGCCGGCGGAACCGTGCTGCTCGTTGCCGGCATCCTGACCGCGGCCGTCTACCGGTTGTCCGTGTCGCGCGCACTCGGCGCCTTGGGAGCCGTTGTCGTGCAACTGAAGTGGACGATTCTCACGGTCGTCGCAGTGCTCGCGCTGTCGTACGTGATGAACTTCTCCGGTCAGACCGTCACCCTGGGTCTGGCACTCGCTGCCACCGGTGGGTTCTTCGCCTTCCTGTCCCCGGTCGTCGGCTGGATCGGCGTCGCGGTGACCGGCTCGGACACCTCCGCCAACTCGCTCTTCGGTCTGCTGCAGACCACCGCCGCCACCAAGACCGGCATCAGCCCCTACCTGCTGGCCGCGGCCAACACCTCGGGCGGCGTGCTCGGCAAGATGATCTCCCCGCAGAACCTGGCCATCGCCGCGGTCGTCGTCGGCATGGAGCACAAGGAGCACGTGCTGTTCCGCAAGGTGATCTGGTGGAGCCTCGGCCTGCTGCTGGGCATGTGCGTCCTGGTGTACCTGCAGTCCACCCCGGTCCTCGGCTGGATGGTCGTCAGCCCGTGACGACCTTGCTGAAGCGCAGCCATCCGCCCGCCACCGGCTCGACGCTGGCCGAGTCGCCGCCGGCCCTGCTGCTGGCGCTCGGCGCCGCCCTGGCCGATCCCGGCCAGATCCGCAACCGGGCGACCGACCGGCTCGCACTGGGCCACGACGCCTCGCATTTCGCGCTCACCCCGAGCGTGGTGGTCACGCCCAAGGATGCTGCCGACATCGGCAGGCTGTTCGCGGTGTCGGCTGCCCAGGGGGTGCCGATGACCTTCCGGTCGGGCGGCACCAGCCTGAGCGGGCAGGGCGTGACCGACGGCCTGTTGGTCGACACCCGGCGCAACTTCCGCGACATCGAGATCCTGGACGGGGGCGCCCGGGTCAGGATCGGTCCGGGCGCCACGGTCCGCCAGGTCAATGCCAGGCTGGCCGGCCTGCACCGCAAGCTCGGCCCCGACCCGGCCAGTGAGATCGCCTGCACGCTGGGCGGTGTCGTCGCCAACAACTCAAGTGGCATGGCGTGCGGCACCGTCGCGAACACCTACAACACCGTCGACTCGATGGTGCTCGTGCTGCCCAGCGGCACCGTCATCGACACCGGTACCGCCGATGCCGACGAGCGGCTGCGGGCACTGGAACCCGAGCTGCACCGCGGACTTGCGGTGCTCCGGGACCGGGTCCGGGGAAACCCGGCGTCGGTCCGCACCATCGAGCAGCAGTTCTCGATGAAGAACACCATGGGCTACGGGCTCAACTCCCTGCTGGACCACGATTCCCCGGTCCAGATACTTGCCCATCTCGTGGTCGGTAGCGAGGGCACGTTGGCCTTCGTGGCGTCCGTGGTGATGCGCACCGTCCCGCTGCTGCGGCATGCGATGACCGGACTGCTGGTCTTCGAAACGCTCAGCGGCGCAACCGGTTCGCTCCCGGCGATCCTGGGCACCGGACCGGCGACCATCGAACTGCTGGACGCCGCGTCGCTCCGGGTGGGGCAGGCCGACCCGCAGGCCGACGCGACGCTGCGGCAGATCAATGTCGAGCGGCACGCCGCCCTGCTGGTGGAGTACCAGGCCGATTCGGCCGGCGCCGTGGCCGATCTCAGCGCCGCGGCCCATCCGGTGCTGGCCGGGCTGCCGGTCACCACACCCGCCGAGCTGACGGCCGACGCCCGGGCACGTGCCCGGTTGTGGCACACGAGGAAGGGCCTGTACGCCACGGTGGCCGAGGCCCGTCCGTCGGGCACCACTGCGTTGCTCGAGGACATCGTCGTCCCCGTGCCGGCGCTGCTGGACACCTGCGAGAAGCTCACCTCGCTGTTCGGGAGGCACGGCTACGAGGACAGCGTGATCTTCGGCCATGCCAAGGACGGCAACATCCATTTCATGCTCACCGAGCGGCTCGGCGGTGGCGGCCCGCTCGACCGGTTCCTCGGGTTCACCGAGGACATGGTCGAGCTGGTCCTCGGGCACGGCGGGTCCCTGAAGGCCGAACACGGCACGGGCCGGATGATGGCGCCGTACGTGCGTCGCCAGTACGGCGACGAGCTCTACGACGTCATGCGGCAGATCAAACACCTCTGCGATCCACGGGGGCTGCTCAACCCCGGCGTCCTAGTCAGCGATGACGCCGACGCGCACGTCAACCACCTCAAGGTCACCCCGACCGTCGAGCCGGAGGTCGACCGCTGCGTGGAATGCGGCTACTGCGAACCGGTCTGCCCCAGCAAGGACATCACCACGACGCCCCGTCAGCGGATCGTGCTGCGCCGGGAGATGCAGCGAGCGGCGGCAGCAGGGGACACCGCGCTGCTCGAACAACTCGAGGACGAGTACGAGTACGACGCCGTCGACACCTGCGCGGTCGACGGCATGTGCCAGACCGCGTGTCCGGTCCTGATCAACACCGGTGATCTGGTCAAACGGCTGCGCGGGGAGAACGCCGGCGCGATCGCCGCCAAGGGCTGGGCCACCGCCGCGAGGCACTGGGCCGGCACCACCCGGGCCGCCTCGGCGGCACTGAGCATCACCGCCAAGCTGCCGCCCGCTGTCGTCACCGGCCCGAACAAGCTGGGCCGCATGGTGATCGACGACGACACCCTGCCGTTGTGGTCACCCGACCTGCCCGCCGGCGGTGCCGCGCGGCCACGCGACGAGAACCCCGGCCTGCGCGGTGCAGATGCGGTGTACTTCACCGCCTGCGTCGGGACCATGTTCGGACCCAGCGAGGCCGGGCCGGGCGTGCGGGAGTCGTTCCAGCAGATCTGCGAACGCGCCGGGATCACCCTGGGCTACCCGCCCGACCTGCCGGACCTGTGCTGCGGCACACCGTGGCGATCGAAGGGAATGAAGGCCGGATACGCCGCGATGGCGGAGCGCGTCCTGCCGGCATTGTGGACGGCCACAGCACACGGCGAGATACCGCTGGTGTGCGACGCGTCGTCGTGTACCGAGGGGCTACGGCAGATGCTGGAGAGCGAGACCGCAGCCGCGGACAGCCGTTATGCCGCGCTGAAGATCGTCGACAGCGTCACCTTCGTCGCGCAGACCGTCCTGCCGAGGCTGGAGCTGACCCGCAAGCTACCGTCGCTGGCCCTGCACCCGACCTGTTCGTCCACCCGGATGAACATCAACGAGTCGCTGCGCGAGGTCGCCTCTGCGGTGGCCGAGTCCGTGACCGTCCCGGACTCGTGGGGCTGCTGCGGTTTCGCCGGCGATCGCGGGTTGCTGCATCCCGAACTGACCGAATCCGCGACCCACGCACAGGCAGCCGAACTGGCAAACGGCACATTCGGGGCTTTCGCCTCATGCAACAGGACCTGCGAACTAGGTATGACAAGAGCAACCGGAAAGCAGTACCAGCATGTTGTCGAGTTGGTCGATTGGGCCAGCTCGAGTTCTTGACCAGATCCGAGCGGTGATCCCGGCTCGGCGATGTCGTCAATGTTGACGACTTGAGAGGTGTTGAGCGTGGCTGACATCGGGCGTATCCCCGGACCGACCGTCGAGAACTGGGAGTGGCAATTGTTCGGTGCCTGCCGTGGGATGGACACTGCGATGTTCTTCCACCCCGCCTCGGAGCGGGACCCGGCCAAGGGCCGCAGGATCGCCCAGGCCAAGGCGGTGTGCAACACCTGCCCCGTGCTGACGGAGTGCCGCACGCACGCCCTGCAGGCCCGGGAACCGTACGGGATCTGGGGCGGCATGTCCGAGGACGAGCGGGCGGCCGCCCTCGGCCTCCGGTCGATGCGGTACCCCGCCGCGCGGGCCGAAACCGGCTGACGGACCTCTCACCGCCAGATCGGGGCACCTGCATGACCCAGACGATCCATCCCGCCGGAGCACCACCCGCGCGAGGCGAGCACCGTCCGCCGCACGCGCGGGTGGTCACCGGGCTGGCCGCCGTCATCGGCGTGCTGGCCGCGGTGGCAGCGGCGGCGGGCGTGCTGGCCAGCGCCCGCCCGACGGGCTTCGTCACCCCACGAGGTGACGCGGTCGAGCTGTTCGGAGATGGGATCTACCGCTACGACTCCCTGCTGGCGGGCGCCGGCAACAGGGGAACCGACTGGATCACCCTGCTCGTGGTGATCCCGGTCCTGGTCGCCGCCGTGCTGGGATACCGGACGGGTTCGCTGCGCTGGGGGCTGATCCTCACCGGCGTCTTCGGGTCGATGCTGTACGTGTACGCCACGATGGCCGTCGGCACCGCGTTCAATCCGTTCTTCCTGATCTACGTCGCCCTGTTCGCGGCCGGTCTGTGGGCGTTGGTGTTGTCCATCCGCGACGTGGACCTGGCGGCGATCGAAGAGCGGATCGACCAGCTGCCCCGGCGCGGTCCGGCGGCGCTGATGATCACCAGCGGGGTGGCGACCGCACTGATCTGGGTGGCACCGGTCCTGCAGGCGCAGCAGTCCGGCGGGACCCCGGCAGGGTTGGGCGTGTACGCCACCTCGGTGACGACGGCGCTGGACATGGCCGTCATCACGCCGGCCGCCGTGGTCGCCGGACTCCTGATCCTTCGCCGGTCGGTCTTCGGCTATCTGCTCGCCTTCCCGCTGCTGGTGCTGGAGGCGTTGCTGGCGCCGATGATCATCGCCCAGACGATCAGCCAGCGTTCGGCCGGCGTCAACCTGACGGCAGCCGAGATCGCGGGCCCGGTAGGCGGATTCCTGCTGTTGTCGCTCATCGCAATCTGGATGGTGATCGGGCTGCTGCGCGCGCTCGGACCCACGCGCCACGAGTGAGCCGGGAACCGTCGGGCGGCCCATTACCCTGAACTTGTGGCATCACCGACCCTGGGTACGGAGCCCGGCCTCCCCCCAGAGGTGCCGGCGGGGACGCTCCGACGCCTGCGTCGTCAGCAATCGGAGGGTGATGACGGCCGGGCCGCGCGGTTGCGCGCAACACTGTTCAGCGGCGGTGTCCTGCGGCTGATCGGCGCGCTGCTCGGGGGTCTCGCGCTGTACAGGGCGTTCGCCCCGTCCACCTGGTGGTGGGCGGCGATGGCGGCCTTCGTGCTGCTGGGTGTGGCGGTGAACGGGCGCGGCTGGCGTGCCGGGCTGGGTCTCGGATTCGTCTTCGGGTTGGCGTTCTACCTGCCGCTGCTGAGCTTCACCAACGTCTACGTCGGCGACCCGCCCTGGTACGCACTGTCGGTCGCGATGGCGCTGCTCACCGCGCCGGCCGGGGCGCTGGCCGCCGCGGCGTCGCGCAGGCTGCCATTCTGGCCGATCTGGGCCGCCGCCGCCTGGATCACCGGCGAGGCCATCCGCGCCCGGCTCCCGTTCGGCGGATTCCCGTGGGGCGGCATCGCCTTCTCCCAATCCGACGGCCCGCTGCTCCCCGCGGCCGCCGTCCTGGGTGCACCGGGACTCGCGTTCCTGACCGCGCTGGTCGGGTTCACGATCGCTCAGCTCATCAGCACAGGTGCCGGCCGCCGGCGGGCGGGCGACGACCAACCCGTGCGGAAGCTGCCCGCGATGCTGATCACCGCTGCGCTCATCGCGCTGCCCTTCCTGATCGGGATCGCGGGCCGGGCGGCGGTGCAGGACGGAGCCGGCGCACCGACCGAGACCATCGCCGTCATCCAGGGCAACGTCCCGCGGCCGGGGTTGGAGTTCAACGCCGAGCGCCGGGCCGTGCTCGACCTGCACGCCAAGCAGACCACGGAGCTGGCGACCGCCGTGCGGGCCGGCACCGCTCCGCAGCCTGCACTGGTCATCTGGCCGGAGAACTCCACCGACATCGACCCGTACCGCAATGCCGACGCGAATAGGGTGATCTCGACCGCCGCAGCCGACATCGGAGTCCCGATCCTGGTCGGCGCCGTGGTACAGACGGACACACCGGGGGAGCTGTACAACCGGGGAATCGTCTGGGACCCGGTCACCGGGCCCGGAGCGACCTACGACAAGCGGCACCCGCTGCCGTTCGGCGAGTACATGCCGTACCGCTCGTTCTTCCGGATCTTCTCGGACAAGGTCGACCTGCTGCGGGGCACCTTCCTGCCGGGGAACGCCGCCGGCAACCTGGACGTCGGCGGCGTCGCGGTCGGTGACGTCATCTGCTTCGAGGTGGTCTACGACGACCTCGTCCGGGACGTCGTCGACGGCGGGGCGCAGGTACTGGTGGTGCAGACCAACAACGCCACCTTCGGGTACACCGACGAGACCTACCAGCAGCAGGCGATGAGCCGGGTGCGTGCGGTCGAGCACGGCCGGGAGGTGCTGATCTCCTCGACCAGTGGCGTCTCGGCGGTCATCCGGCCGGACGGAACCGTGGAGTCGTCGATCCCGCTGTTCACCCCCGGATACATGACGCCCCGTGTGCCGCTGATCACGGCGACCACACCCGGTACGGTTCTCGGTGGCCCGCTGGAGTGGGTGCTCGCGATCGCCACGCCGCTGGCGCTGGCCGCCGTCATCCTGACCGGTGGTCGGCGACGCAGGCGGACGCCGTCCGGGTCGGCCGGTCCAGCGGCACAGAACGCACCGGCAACGTCGACGGAGGACCCAGCACAGTGAGCCCCGAGAGTGCACCGACACCCTCTCCCCGTCCGCAGCCCGACACCCCGCACGGCGACCGCGTACTGGTGATCACCCCGACCTACGACGAGCGGGAGAACCTGCCGCTGATCCTGGATCGGCTGCTCACCGCGGTGCCCGCGGTCAACGTCCTGGTCGCCGACGACGGCAGCCCGGACGGCACCGGCCAGGTGGCGGACGGAATCGCGGCCGAGGACGAGCGGGTGCACGTCCTGCACCGCGCGACGAAGGAGGGCCTCGGAGCGGCCTACGTCGCGGGCTTCGGCTGGGGCCTCGAGCGCGGCTACGACGTGCTCGTGGAGATGGACGCGGACGGCTCACACGCCCCCGAACAGTTGCCGCGCCTGCTGGACGCGCTGAACCACGCAGACGTGGTGATCGGCTCCCGCTACGTGTCGGGCGGGACCGTGGTCAACTGGCCCAAACGGCGGGAGGTGTTGTCCCGGGGCGGGAACCTGTACTCCCGGCTCGCGCTGGGCGTCCGGATCTACGACATCACCGGCGGCTACCGGGCGTACCGCGCCGAGGTGCTGCGGGCGCTGCCGCTGCCGGAGATCGAATCGCACGGGTACTGCTTCCAGGTGGACCTGGCCTGGCGGGCCGTCCAAGCGGGTTTCCGGCTCACCGAGGTGCCGATCACGTTCACCGAACGGGAGATCGGCACGTCGAAGATGAGCGGCGGGATCGTCCGCGAGGCCCTGCTGAAGGTGACGGCGTGGGGCGCCGCACACCGCTGGCATCAGGTGCTCTCGCTGGTCGGCATCGGCCGGAAAGATCGCGAAGCCGCCCGCTGATCCTGTTTCAGCGAACAAACCCCATGAACAGACAGCGCCGCCCGCCTCGGAGGAGATCGATTCGTGCTTGTCCGTGGTACTCGGCAACCGTGGGCTGAGTCGGA
>NZ_JBRIIO020000034.1:0-49608 GCF_052976845.2 Nakamurella sp. GG22
CTCCGACTCAGCCCACGGTTGCCGAGTACCACGGACAAGCACGAATCGATCCACCGGCGACGTCGGTCGCTGGACCGTTGCGGGCCTTGCCATTCCGAGCCGGTACACGGTGACGTTCAGCCGCGCGGACCTGGAGTCGCAGACCGTCGCGGTGACCCTCGACGCCGCCGGACAGCTCAGCAGCGGGTCGGGCGTCGGGCCGGACGGAATCACCGTCGCGATGACGTCGGCGTTCGCCGAGGTATCCGGTGTGGTGAGCCAGCGGAGCCCGGACGGCCGGACACAGCCGGTGGGAGAAGCGGTCATCACGCTGAGCTCCGGAACCGACGAGTACTCGGTGATCAGCGCGTCGGAACCGGCATCCCAGGTCGGTGCCTTCCAGGTCGGTGGTGTGGCTCCCGGCACCTACACCCTGTCCGCCAGCCGTCGTGGGACGTCGCCGACAAGTGTCATCGTGACCGTCGCCGCGGGGGAGTCACGCCAGTTCAATCCGGTGCTGATCCCGCCTGCGTCGATCACCGGCAAGGTCACCGACCAGCTGGGCAGAGAGGTGGCCGGACTGGAGGTGGTGCTGTTCAAGGCGTCGGAGTATCCGGCGCAGCCCGCCCAGCAGACCACCACCGACGCGGTCGGCGGCTATTCCTTCGCCGATGTCGATGCACCCCAGGCGTACGTCGTGGAGGTCAGGAGCCGCACCCAGGGCGCACTCGGCTCGGCGACGCTGGTGCTCAACGCGAGTCAGGCTGCGGTGCTGAACATCTCGGTCGGCGCGCCGGCGGCCAGCAGCAGCCCCGTGCCGGTCAGGCAACCCGTTCCTGGCCCGACCACGACGGTGACCCAGTCCGCCCCCGCGCCACCCCGGCCGGCTGCGCCCACGCCCGCGGTCGGCTCGACCCCGACCACCCAGGCCGGCCCGACGGCACAGGCGGCCCCCTCCCGGACCGCCGCGCCCACGTCCGCCACGACGACCCCGACCGCCGCCCTCACGACGCCCGCGATGACCGCAGCGCAGGTCCTGGGGATGACGCCATGAGCCCGACGCCCGGCGTGAATCCGGCAGCACCAGAGGTGCTCGTCCCGCCGATGCTGTCCTGCAGTGCGGGCGTCGGGGTGATCGTCGACGTTCGGGTCCGCCATCCCGGACCGCGCCCGGCGCAGCTGACGGTGACGGTGCAGGGCCTGGATTCCGGATGGCTGCCCGCTCCGGTCGTCCTGTCGTTGCAGCCCGGCGAGAGCGCGGTGGTGCAACTGCCGATCCGGCCGGAGCCGGGTGCGCTCGGCGCGCGCTACCCGTTCGTGGTCGCCGTGGAGTCGTGGGATGCCCTCCCCACCATGGCCGCGAGCGCCAGAGGTTCGGCGATCACGACCGCGGGGAGCACGCTCGCCGTCGGGATCCGCGAGCGCGCCGTCGTCACGGTCGAACCGGCGCAGGCGACGGCCGTGTTCGGCAAGAAGATCACCGTGCGAATCACCAACCCGTCTCCGGAGGACCGCGAACTCGAACTGACGCCCGCTGTCCCGCAGGCACTCTCGGTGCGCCTTGACCGCACGGTGGTCGGTGTTCCGGCCGGCCGGACGGTGACGGTGCCGGGCAGGGTGCGGGTTCGCTCCGCCCGGGTGTTCGGTGCGAGCGAGGTGCACACGTACGCCATCGCGGTGCGGGGGCGCGGCGCGACGACCGTCGTCGAGGCCGGGATGCGCGCGCGGCCGGTGTTCCGCGGCGCGTTCATGCGGGCGATCGTGATGGTGCTCGTCGTCGCAGTGTGGACCGGGCTGGCCGTGGTGGCGATCCCGCGGATCACCTCGTATCTGACCTCCGACGCCGAGCAGTCCGCCCGCGAGAGTGCTTCCGGGGCACCGACCTCCGGTTCCGCGGCTCCGTCGGGAAGTGCCGAGCCGGGCAGCGGCGCCGGGGGTGGTGCTGATGGGGGTGGTGCTGATGGCGGCGGTGCTGACGGCGGTGCTGCCGGGGGCGGCGCTGACGGTGGCGGAACTGGCGGTGGCGGAACTGGCGACGCCGCAGGCGGGGCGGCCGGTGCGGCGTCGGGAGAACGGTTGCGCGGCATCGTGACCGGCTCCGATCCCGGCGGCGTGACCGTGATCCTCGCCCCGACCAGCATGGCCGAGGCGGCGGCCGCGGGTGCCCAACCGGCGGCCGGCGTCACCGACGAGGTCACCGCTTCCGGCCTGCGGGCGTCGTCCGGTGCGATCGGCAAGATCCCGTCGAGCGCTGTCCGGCTGGTCCGCGCAGAGGACCCGCCGACGGTCACCACCGACACGGCGACGGACGGGACCTTCTCGGTGGCCGGGATCCGGTCGCCCGGCTTCTACCTGCTGACCTTCGCCAGGGCCGGTTACCAGACGCAGCGGTTCGTGGTGAATGCCGAAACGCTGGCCGACGCCGATCCGCTAGAGGTGGCCCTCGTCGCGGGGGAGGGGGAACTGTCCGGGCAGCTCACCGGTCCGAGCGGCGCCGTGGGTGCGGCGATGGTGACCATCACGGACGGGACGGTCTCCCTGCAGACCTCGAGTGTGTCCGAGGGCGGCGAGGGAACGCCCGGGTCGTGGAACGTCAGTGGTCTGTCGACGCCGGGGACGTATCTGGTGTCGGTGGCCAGTCCTGGCCTCGGAACGGCGTCCTCCCTGGTGACACTGGAGGCCGGAGGCACCCAGATGGTCGACCTGTCCATGGTCGCCGGGGTGGCCTCGGTGACCGGTCAGGTCTCGGGCCGCGACCAGCTGGGCCGGGTCGGCGGGATCGGCGGTATCGGGGTGTCTGTCACCGGGCGCTCCGGGGACGTGGTCACCACCCGCACCGCCACCACCGTGACATCCGGGCCGGTCGGGCGGTTCACCCTGCCCGATCTGCCGGCCCCCGGCGAGTACACGCTGACGGTCTCCGGCTCCGGGTATCAGGATGAGGTCCGCCAGGTGAGCATCGTGACCGGCGGCGGGTCCGTCGACGTCGACGTGTCGTTGACCAGGGCAGACGGCGTCGTGGCCGGCACGGTCTCCGGTGATCCTGCTGCCGCCGAAAAACCCGCCGAGGGCGGGCTGGTCGGCGCGGGCCTGACGCTCACCGGCCCCGATGGTGACCTCAAGACGATGACCACGTCCGATCCGCCGGGAGCGTTCAGGTTCACCGGTGTGCCCCCCGGTGTGTACGTGCTGGCGGGCGAGATGTTCGGGCGCTTCCCGTCATCTGTCACCGTGGAGGTGACGGCCGCGGGCGATGCCGCTGCCGATCTGACGCTGATCAGTTCGGCGGACACCCAGCTTCCGCCGACAGCGCGGATCAAGGGCCGGGTGGTGGACTCGCGTACCGGCGGCACGCTGACCTGCGACCGGGCGGAGGTTCCGGGCGCCGAATGCCTGGTGACGTCGTCAGTGCAGGTCCCGGCCATCGACCCCGCCACCGGCCGGATCATTCCCGGCGCACCGACCCAGACGGTGACGGCGGTGACCAGTCCGGCCGAGGACTACGTGCTCCCGGCGCCGGACGACGAGAAGCATCCAGGACTGGTCCCCGGGCTCTACACCGTCACGCTGTCCGCGCCCGGGTACGAGCCGGGCACGACATCGGTGCAGGTCGCGCAGGGCCAGGTCGTCTCGGCCGCGCCGGTGAGCCTGGCCCCGCTCGGCCGGATCACCGGCCGGATCACCACCAGGGTCGGCACCCCCGCCGGTACGACGTGTGTGGCCGCCACCTCCTCGGGCGGCACCGCACCCGACGTCAGCGCAAAGTGCACCGTGACCGGCGAGGGTGCAACGTGCACGGTAGGAACCGATCCAGCGCCGAGATGCGCTGTGGTGCAGGACGACGGCACCTACGAGATCCGCGGCCTGTCGGCCGGTGGCTACACCGTGGTGGTACTCCCGAGCGACACCGAATACATCCCGCCGGCACCGTTCGACATCCAACTCGAACTGGGCACGGACGCGTCCTACGACCCGATCCTGGATCGGCTCGGGCGGATCGCCGTGTCGGTGCTGGCGCCCGACGAGGTGACCGCGGAACTCGCTGCCGCCGCCGGTGCAGAGGTGACCGCGGCCGGCGGTGACGGCCCACCGCCGGCCGCAACCAGCGACAAGGACGGTCAAGCGCTGCTGACCGGGCTGATCGGCAGCTACGCGGTGAAGGCGTCGGGGACGCCGGGTTCGGCGGAGGTGACCGCGGTCGCGGTGCAGCTGAATCAGACGGTGAACCTGACGATGGTGCTGACAAGGCCCATCGGCAGTGTCGTCGGACGGATCGTCACCACCGACGGCGGCCCGGAACCGGTCGCCGTCGTCGGCGTCACGGTGCGGGTCACGGGCCTGATCGGCTATTCCGGGGCATCGCCGATCTCCGGCTTCGCGGACCTGGTGACGAACAGGGACGGTTGCTTCGTCATCCTGCCGACGGCCGACACGCCGCTGCCGGTGGGCACGGTGAACGGGTGCACGTTCCCCCAGCGCGACGGGTCCAGTGGCACCATCAACAACGGCGCCCTGATCGCCCGCCCGGTGTCCGTGTTCGTGCCCGAGACCGACAAGACCCAGGCACCGCTGACGGCGACGGTCGTCATCGAGGGCAGCACCGACGTCAAGACCCTGCCGGTGATCACCGTGCTGCCGAAGCCCTCTCCCACAACAGGTCTCACGCTCGCTTCGAACCCGCCGACCGGGCCGCCCAGCCCACTGCGGCTCCCGGCGACGATCACCGTGCTGACGAAACCGCCGGGGTCTGGACAGGTGGGCATCACCGAGGCGATCACCCCCGAGGGGGTCAGCACGCTGACCTGGACGGATCCGACCGTCGGCGACAGCAACCTTGCTGCGCCCGGCCTGTACACGATTCAGGCGAGCCTGCCGGGCTGGAAAACCGTGACGGGGACGGTGGTCTGCGCGCTCGGTGAAGACTGTGTATTCGGTGACGGCGGTTTCACCCTGGTCCGCAATCCGACCTTCACCGGCGACGTGACGCTGCTGCCGTCCACTGACCCGACCGACCCGGCGGATGCCGTCTACTCGGTGCTGTCCGGCCCGACGCCGCTGCCGGTGATCGACCTGACGTCAGATGCCGACGGAAAGCTGACCTGGCAGGAGGCCGGCGCACCGGTCAACCTGGTACGGCCGGGCACATACCGAATCGGGGCCACCCTGACCGGCTTCGAGAGCCAGCCGGTGACCTTCATCTGCGGCCCGCCGCCAGGCGCCTGTGACCTGCAGCTGACGCTGCGCCGGTTGGCGCAGGCGACGCTGACCCTGCGCACCAACGTGGCAGACGACAGCGCCGTGCAGCCGCTCGGCGCGACGGTGCGGTTGACCGGTGACACGGTCGGCGAGCAGACGTTGACGGCACCCGCCAACTCCAACGTGATCGTCCTGCCTACGCTGTCCACATTCGATACCAGCTACCAGATCGAGCTCACCGCCGCAGGTTTCGAGAGTAAGGGACCGGTGTCGCTGCGCGACGCGAACTGCACCAGTCCGGGCGGTGCGAAACCTGTCCCCACCGCGGTCGTGCAGCCCGGGGAGAATGTGTGTTCACTGCCGCTCAAACAGCTGGGGCGAATTTCCGTGCAAACGACCATGGCAACCGGTGCTGTTGCTCTTTCCTCGGTGACGGTCACGGCCCGCAGGAAGAATGACGAGGGTGTAGCAAGCGGCCCGTCATTCACCGCGACTACCGGCCCTGATGGGAAGGGTCTCATCACCGGCTCGAACTCACAGCAAGGACTGATCGACGGGGAATACGAGATCTTGGCCAGCAAGCTGGGTTTCGTTACGATCAAGAACACGGTGGTGATCGCTGGACCCGCCGTTGTCCCGCTGACAATCTCACTCGAGTTGACCAAGGTCGTTCTGCCCGTGCAACTCATCTACGGCATTGAAAAAATTCTTCCCGCGGGTTCGGTGACGGTGCGCGGCGACAACGTCGATCGCACCTGCAAGCTGGTCACCACCGCTGAGAAGACGGTCTGTGAGGTCCCGGTGCCTGATGACACCACGGTGGGGGAAGCGCCGCCGCAGGTGTCCTTTGCCGAATTGGTGCCGGCCGTCTACACCGTGAGCTTCACTTCCACTGACAACCGTTACCGCTCTGTGAGCCAGCAGGTGCAGTTGTTTCCGGGCACGCCGCCGCCCCCGGTGGTGCTGGTGCTCGACCTCCGGGCCAGCCTGCAGACGGTGGTCGTACGAGACGCAGCCGGCCAGGTTCTGGAAGGAGCCGCGGTCTCGGTGCGCTTCGACGCCAATCTGGAAACGGTGGCCCCCGACGTCGACGGGGGGGCATTGACGGGCGTCACCAACGACAAAGGTGAGTTTTCCTTCAACAAGGTCCCGGACGGCCTGTACCGGGTGATGGTGGACGCGCCCGGCTGGAACCGCGCCTTCTCCGGCACCATCACCCTCAATTCTGCACTGACCACAACAGCGCCCGCGGTCACGATCCGGCTGACCCGGGCGCTGCGCCAGGTCGCCCTGACGGTGACCTCATCGGCGGCGCCGCTGGCGCCGGCGACGGATCAGTCATTCCTGGCCAACGCGCCCGTCACGTTCCTCCCGGTCCCCGGCAGCCAACCCTCGGGGGCGCCGGAGAACACCGCTCTCACCGGCTTCTCGCTGTCGTCGACGCCGCCGTACATCGTCAACGCCGGCCAGGTGCCGAGCGGGGACTGGACCGCCTCGGTGAGTACCGGTGGATCCGAGTTCGGCCCGTTCGTGAGTACCGCTTTCACCGTGCCAGACCCCGATTGGCCGGAGGTACCGTCGCTGACACCGCCTGCCTTCCCGCCGGTTTCGGCTGCGGCCAACCTGCAGCAGGGCAGGGCCACGATCACCGTCAGCTGGGGCGCTCTGTGCTCACCGACGTCGACTCCGCCGGCCGCCGGCACCCTGCCGATCGTGCTCACCCGCACCGCGGGCGGCGCGACGGTGGACCTGAACGCCCCGGTGTCGTCGCAGCCCGACGGGTCCGGATCCGCCGTCGTATCGGTGGTGCTGCCGCCGGGTGCGTACACCTGGGCGGCGACCCTTTCGGGGGGCTGGACCGGCGGCAGCGGCGGCTTCACGATTCCCGGTACCGGGGATGGAATCGCCGTCAACGATTCCCGCACGCTGGTCTCGCCGGTCGTCCCGGCGACCGCGTCGTTCACCATCGACGGCGCTGCGGCAGGTTCCCGAGAAATCGCCGCGATCCCATCCGGTGGCGGAACGACGGTGACCGCGCAGACCGACCCCACCACCGGGGTGGCACCGTTCTGCCTGCCGCCGGGCAACGGCTGGACGTTCCGGGTTCGGGACACCGGCAGTACCCCGCAGATTCTGGTGCCGGACAGGACCGGCGTGACCATCACCAGAGCGGGACCGAATGCGGTGGCGTTCGCCGGCTTCACCTTCCGGCCGACGGCGACGCTGCAGGCAGTCCCGCGCCGCGATCCCGACACCACCGGCAGGGCCGTCACTCTCGCGACCTCGCTGGGCGGGACGACCGTGTTCTCCGAGTCGGTCACCATCCCGGCCCTGGGTACGTCCGTGCAGGGCACGGCTGTCGTCATCGGCCCCGGCAGTTACACGGTGACGGCGACCCCGGCCGGAACCGTGTTCGGGCCCGGCACCTCGACCGGCGTGAACCCGGCCACGACGCCGATACCGACCATCACCATGCCGTACCTCCGGGTGCTGCTGACCGTGCTGGCGAGTACGGGTGGCACGCCGACGCCGGGAGCGGTCGTCACCCTCGTTCCGGCGAACGGGACCGGGTCACCGGTGACGACCGATGATCCCGACGGCACAGCCACTTTCCGCGACATCCCAGCCGCCACCTACACGGTGACCGCGACGGTCTCCGCCGGTGGCACCGAGACCTTCCGGGGCCAGCTCACCGGAAAGGTGCTGGCCGCCGGGTCATCACCGCAACTGACCGTCCCGTTGGCCGCCGTGCCGTAGGCCCGACCAACAAGTCTCAGCGAGGCTTCGACGGCGTACGTCGGCGGCGTCGGGCCGGCGGTGGCCCGACCGACTCACGCTCGCGCAGCGGCATGGGGATGCGCTGGACGCCGGGTGCACGATCAAGGCTGAGAAGGGTTTCCACGGCTCGACGCCCCATTTCGAAATGCGGTATGGCGATGCTGGTCAGCTGCGGCCGGAGCCAATGAGCCAAATCGGAATCGTCGAACGAGATCACCGAGACATCCAGCGGCACGGTCATTCCGAAATGCTGAATGGCCTGGTAGGTCCCCATGGCAACCCGGTCGTTGAGACAGATGAAGGCGGTGGGTCTGCTGCCCGCGGCGAGGAATTCGCTGACCGCCGTATAGGCGTATTCAGGCCACCACAGCACGTCAATGGAATCCATCAGTTCCGTGCCCTGCTCGCGCAGGACACCCTCCACCCCGGCCAGCCGTTCAGCAGCGGCCAGGACATTCTGCGTCCTCTCGCCGACGACCACGATCTGGTCGCGGTGACCGTGCCTCAGCAATTCCCGCGCCGCGGCCCTGCCTGCCCCGAGATCATCGGGAATGACCGACGGCAACATCCTTCCCCGGGCCACCGAATTCAGCAGGACCAATGGATGTTCCCGCAGTGTTTTCGATACCCGCACATTCCGGGTGTACATCGAGGCGTAGACGAATCCACCGACGCCACGGTCGAGCATGCTCTGGACAAGGCGCTTCTCGACACCGGTGTCGCCCTCGGTCTCCCCGATGAACATCAGGTGGTCGTGCAGCAACGCCGTGGTCATGGCGCCGCGGACCACCTCGCCGGCGAAGACCTCCGAAGCGATCATGTCGGACAACAGGCCGATGGTCTGGGAGAGGTTCGAGCGCAGACTGCGTGCCAGGAGGCTGGGCCGGTAGTTCAGCTCTCGAGCCGCCCGCAGCACCCGCTGCTCGGCCTCGCTGGAGATGCGCATGTCCCGTCGTCCGGTCATCACGAATGACGCCGTCGTGCGGGACACGCCGGCACGCTGCGCGACGTCCGTCAACGTGACCCGGGCGGTGGTCAACCTGCAAGCCCCGTCATCGTGTCCTCCGGCCCCTGGTGGGACCCGTCGATGATGCTGCCTGGCCCGACGCCATGGTCCCACCGGTGGCACGAGGTCACAATTCGATGAACACGCCCGTCGACGTCTGGTGAGAACGTTGTCCAGCAGACAAGGGGTATCGGTTTAGCAGGTCGGGCCGGCCCGGCCTGTTCGACGGGGAGATCCGGACCGGACCGGCCGGTCGAACGTGGACGAATCCTCCAGTGCTGCAGCATGGTTCGGGTCCTGCGCGACGAACAGCGCGGAGCGATCGCAGTTGGAACTCGGTCTTGACACAAGGATCGCTGCAAGGAATCCTCTGGCTAACTCGTTTTAGCAGATCCCTCGATCCCCACCCGGCGGTCGGTGTGGTTGCTGTGCGGGCCAGGACGCCCATCCCTATGACAGCGTTGAGGAGTCAGCACCATGCAGCTGAGAAAAACCCGACTCGCGGCGATGGCCGGAGTTGTCGCGCTCGCCGTCGCCGCCTGCGGCGGTGGATCGAGCACCACCACCGGTTCCACCAACGCCGCGGCCGACGGCTCTTCCGGGAGCGCGAGCGCGGCGGCGACATCCGCCGGCGAGACCGCCGCGGCCGGCGGAGCCACCGAAGGAACCTTGACCATCTGGGCTGATGATCTGTACGGACCGGCGATCAAGACGGCCAGCGCCGCATTCGCGTCCGACAACGGCGTCACCGTCAACGTCGAGACCGTCTCCAAAGACCTTCAGGCGCAGTTCGTCACCGCCTCGCAGGCAGGCACCGGGCCCGACCTGGTGATGGGTGCGCACGACTGGATCGGCAACCTCGTCCAGAACGGCGCAATCGACCCCATTCCGATGACCGATGCCACCAAGGCGCTGTTCCAGAAGCCCGCCATTCAGGCGGTCACGTTCAACAGCCAGATCTACGGCGTTCCGTACGCTCTTGAGAACATCGCGCTGTACCGCAACACAGACCTTGCGCCGACCGCACCGGCGACCTGGGAGGAGTTGCAGGACACGGCAACCCAGCTGCAGAAGGCAGGGAAAGTCAGCGAACTCCTGACGCTGCCGATCGGCACCGACGGAGGGCCGGCGCCCTACCACGTGCAGCCGATCTTCACGTCCGGCGGTGGTGTGCTGTTCGTGCAGAATCCGGACGGAAGTTATGACACCAAGCAGATGGAGATGGGTAGTCAGGGCAGTATCGACGCGATGACCAAGGTCGGCGAAATGGGCGCAGCCGGTCTGCTCAAGACGTCCATCGGTGCCGACAACGTGGCGACCCTGTTCACCGATCAGAAGGCCGCTTTCATGGTTTCGGGCCCGTGGAACCTTCCTGCCGTCCTGAAGTCCGGCGTGAAGTATGAGATCTCCGACCTCCCGAAGTTCGCGGATGGAACCACCGCTCAGCCGTTCATCGGGGCGCAGACGCTGTACGTCGCGGCCAAGGGCAAGAACAAGGCACTGGCGCAGGAGTTCGCGACGAACTTCTTCATCCAGCCGCAGGTGGCGAAGGCGCTGTACGACGTGCAGCCACGTCCGCCGGCACTGCAATCCACCTATGACGAGGTCGCCGCCGAGAACAAGGACATCAAGGCCTTCGGCGAGGCGGGCGCGGACGGACAGCCCCTGCCATCGATCCCCCAGATGGCGGCCATCTTCGACCCTTGGGGCAAGGCACTCGTCAGCATCATCGGCGGCGCGAACCCGACCACGACCACTGAGCAACTGGCCACCACGATCAGCGGAATTCTGAGCACCAGTTGATGCAGGAGCCCCCGAAGCGACGGTGGTCGCTCCGGGGGCCTCCCGACCCATGTGTGGCCCCCGTCGTGGCCTCACATTCCATCGTCCTGGCAATCAGAGCGTGGCAAGGAGACCGCCGTGGCGCAACAGACTCAGAACGCTCGAGCAACGGATCAATCACCAGCATCGGAATCTCCCGGTGGACTCATGCGCCTGGCCCCGCGCAGCGGCTCGACCCTCGGCCTCATCGTCAAACTGATCATGTTGGGATTGGCGGTCGCGATCGCGATCTGGGGCGCCATACCGCTCATCAACGCCGAGAACTGGATTGCCCTGGCCATTTTGGTCGCGGCGACGCTGGCGATGCTGTACATCTACCTCACGCCGAAGCTGATCCCGGCAAAGTACCTTTTCTTCGGCACTATCTTCCTGCTGGCGCTGCAGGTGACGCCCGTCATCTACACCATCAGCACGGCGTTCACCAACTTCGGCGACGGTCATCGCGGGACGAAAGAGGACGCGATCGTCGCCATCGAGTCAGCATCGGTCACCCAGGCGCCCGGCTCCGAGGTCTACCAACTTGCCATCGCCACGGACTCGGGCGGTGCACTGGTCTTCCTGCTCACCGACGCCTCTGGGGCGGCCTACGTCGGAACCCAGGAAGGTCTGACACCGCTGGAACCGGGCACCTTCACGGTCGGCGGCACCGGGAAGATCACCGCCGCCGACGGCTACTCCGTGCTGAACGTCGGTGCGGCCGCCAACCGGAGCGCAGAGATCACCACCTTCACGGTCCCGACACCCGACGGCGCCATCCGAAGCCAGGGGCTGTCAACGGCTTTCGAGGGAATCGCCGGCCAGAACTACCAGGAAGCCTGCGACTGTGTCACCGACACCGCGACCGGTGTGGTCTACACCGCGAACAACGACACGGGCGAGTTTGTCGACCCTGATGGCAATCGCCTGGCGCAGGGCTGGAAGGTCGGCGTCGGCTTCAAGAACTTCGTCGACATCTTCACCAATCCGGTGATCACCGGGTCGTTCTTCAAGATCCTGGCCTGGAATTTCGCTTTCGCTCTGCTGGTGCCGGCCATCACCTTCGCCATGGGCCTTCTGCTGGCGTTGGTCTTCAACAGCGACTCGCTCAAGGGGCAACGGTTCTACCGATCCCTGATGATCCTGCCGTACGCGATGCCCGCGTTCGCCATGCTGCTGGTGTGGCGCGACATGTTCAACCGCGACTTCGGTTTGATCAACAATGCCCTCGGGCTGGACGTCGACTGGTTCGGCCAGCCCTGGTCGGCACGGGCCGCGGTGCTCATCATCCAATTGTGGATGGGATTCCCCTACATGTTCCTGGTCTGTACCGGTGCCCTCCAGTCCATACCCTCGGATCTGGTAGAAGCCGCAGGAGTCGACGGCGCGAAACCTGGTAAGGCCTTCCGCACGATCACCTTCCCGTTGCTGTTGGTTGCCACCGGGCCGCTGTTGATCACCACTTTCGCCTTCAACTTCAACAACTTCAACGCCATCTACCTGACCAGCGGAGGCGGCCCGTTCCCGGTGGACAACCCGTCGGCCGGCGCCACGGACCTGCTCATCAGCTACACCTATCGGCTCGCCTTCGGCGGTGCCGGGGCCAATTACGGGTTCGCTGCAGCGGTGTCGATCCTCATCTTCCTGATCGTTGCGGTCATCTCGATCATCGGATTCAAGCGGACCAAGGTCCTGGAGGAGATCAACTGATGAGCGAGGCATCTGTCACCGCGACCGAGCTGGAGTACACCCCGCACGGCTCCAGCGCTCCGCCTCATGTGGTCAAGCTCGGCAGCGCGAGAGGCAACTGGTTCCGGCGCACCGGCTGGCGACACCTGGTGGGTGTCGTCGCCCTGGCGTTCGCACTCTTCCCGGTGCTGTTCGTGGTGTCCGCTGCGTTCAACCCGCTGGGCACCCTGAGCTCCTCGTCGTTGATTCCCAAGGCGTTCAGTCTCGCCAATTTCACCAAGCTGTTCGAGACGACAAGCTTCTGGACCTGGTTCTACAACTCCATGGTGATCTCGCTGTTGTCGGCGGGGCTCTCGATGTTCATTTCCGCGTGTGCGGCCTTCGCGTTCTCGAGATACCGGTTCAAGGGCCGGCGGGCCGGGATGCTGTTCATTCTCCTGGTGCAGATGTTCCCGCAGACCCTGGCCATCGTCGCGATCTACCTCATCTTCGTCGAGGTGTCCGAGCTCTACCCGTTGATCGGGTTCAACACTTCCGCGGCGCTGATCCTGCTGTTCCTCGGCGGCGCACTGGGTGTCAACACCTGGCTGATGAAGGGCTTCTTCGACACGATCCCGAAGGATCTCGACGAATCGGCTAAGGTCGACGGCGCGACCCATGCACAGATCTACTTCGGCATCATCCTGCCGCTTGTCACGCCGATCCTGGCCATCACCGGCCTGCTCTCGTTCATCGCGACGATCAGCGAGTTCATCATCTCGAGTGTGTTCCTGACCCAGGATGAGGCGAAGACCGCAGCAGTGGGGTTGTACGGACTGATCGCGGACGGTCAGCAACGCAACAACAACTTCGGCATCTTTGCCGCCGGCGCGCTGATCGTGGCCATTCCCACCGTTGCACTGTTCCAGTTCCTCCAGCGCTACATCGTCGGCGGCATCACCGCCGGCGCCGTGAAGGGCTGAATCCCACCAACAAGAAAGGTTCCGCCCGATGGCATCGGTGACGCTGGACAAGGTGAACAAACTCTACGACAACGGGTTTCACGCAGTGCAAGATCTGGACCTTGAGGTTGCGGACGGCGAGTTCCTGGTCCTTGTCGGTCCGTCCGGCTGCGGGAAGTCGACCGCGCTGCGGATGGTGGCAGGACTCGAGGACATCTCCACCGGTGTGATGAAGATCGGAGATCGTGTCGTCAACACACTGTCTCCGCGCGAACGGGACATCGCCATGGTCTTCCAGTCCTACGCCCTGTATCCGCACATGACCGTGGGGGACAACATCGCGTACGGGCTGAAGATCCGTAAGACGGACAAGGCCGAGATCCAGCGCAGGGTCCGCAAGGCAGCCGACATGCTGGAACTGGGCCCCATGCTCGACCGCAAACCCAAACAGCTCTCCGGCGGGCAGCGTCAGCGGGTGGCCATGGGCCGGGCCATCGTCCGTGAGCCGCAGGTCTTCCTGATGGACGAGCCGCTGTCCAACCTGGACGCCAAGCTGCGGGTCCAGATGCGGGCCGAGATCGCCCAGGTTCAACACGACCTCAATGTGACGACGCTGTACGTCACGCACGACCAGATCGAAGCCATGACCATGGGTGACCGGGTCGCGGTCCTGAAGAACGGTCTCCTCCAGCAGGTCGGACCACCGCAGTTCCTCTACGACAATCCGGCCAACATCTTCGTGGCCGGCTTCATCGGCTCGCCGCCGATGAACCTCGGCATGGGAACGGTGATCGAACTCGGCGAGGGGCTGGGACTCACGTTCGGTGTATCGACGCTGGCACTTCACCCCGGTGTCGTCGCCGAGCACCCGGCCCTCGTCAACTGGGTTGGCCGGGACATCGCGGTCGGCATCCGCAGCGAGGACATGGACGACGCCAATCTCGTCAGGGGTGGTGCTCCGGAGGACTCCACTCTCGATGCCACCGTGGGGCTGACCGAAGCACTCGGCTCCGAGATCATGGTGCACTTCGACCTCGACGTACCCAAGGTCGTCACCGAAGACACCCAACTGCTGGAAAAGGACTCGGGCGCGGATGACGTCGGCCTGGCCACTCATGGAACACGTTTCGTGGCCTCCTTCGCGCCGCGGTCCCGGGTCAAGTTCGGCGAGAAGATCCGAGTGGCGGTCGACACCGAACGCCTGCACTTCTTCGATCCCACGAGCGGGCTGGCAGTGCGGAACTGAACCGGCCGAGCAGCAAGAAGGGCAGGCATGAAGCAGAACCCGTATCAACCCACCCCCTATGTGCGGATCCGGCACCCGGAATGGACCAAGAACGCGACCATCTATCAGATCAACACGCGTCAATTCACCGAGGCGGGCACCCTTCGCGCGGCCGAGGAGCACCTGCCGCGGCTCAAGGATCTCGGTGTGGCCATCCTGTGGCTGATGCCCGTGCAGGCGATCGGCGAGAAGAATCGCAAAGGATCGCTTGGAAGCCCCTACGCGATCCGCGACTACTACTCGGTCGCACCAGAACTGGGCACCCTCGACGACTTCAGGCATTTCGTTCGCGCTGCGCATGACTTGGGGATGTACGTGATCCTGGACTGGGTGGCCAACCACACCGCCTGGGACTCGAACCTTCTCGAAGAGCACCCCGACTGGTACGCCAGGGACTGGCAGGGGAACCCCAGGCCCACCCCCTGGTGGGACTGGGTCGACATCATCGACCTCGATTACGACAATCCCGCTCTTCGGCGGTACATGACCGAGGCGATGATCTATTGGGTCGTGGAAACAGGAATCGACGGATACCGGTGCGACGTCGCCGGCTTCGTGCCCATCGATTTCTGGGAGAACGTCCGAGCGGAGTTGGACGCCATCAAACCGGTGTTCATGCTGGCTGAATGGGAATCACGCGACCTGCACGCCGCCGCGTTCGACATGACGTATGCGTGGACCTGGAACGAGACACTGCACCGGATCGCAACAGGCACCGCGCAGCTGGAGCAGTTGAGGGTGTACTACGCATGGAACGAGAGGTTCTACCCTCCGGACATCATGCGGATGACCTTCGTCAGCAACCACGACAAGAACGCCTGGGAGGGCACGGAATTCGAACAATTCGGCGATGCGCTGGAGGCGGCGATCGTGCTGTCCGTCGTCGGCGAAGGCACCCCCTTGATCTACAACGGCCAGGAAGCCGGTAACGACAAGCGCCTCGAGTTCTTTGAACGCGACCCCATCAGCTGGCGGGAACACCCGCTCGGGGAGCTCTACAGAAAGCTGTTCAGCCTGAAACGGACCAACTCGGCGCTCTGGAATGCGGCGTGGGGAGCCCGAATGATCAACATCTCGAACGACAACCCGAACAGCGTCTTCAGCTTCGTTCGCCGGGACGCCGACAACAAGGTGTTCGCGGTCTTCAACTTCTCGTCGCAGGAGCAGACCACGGCCTTCGCCGATCCCATCTGTCAGGGAACCTATTCCGACTTCCGCGACGGCCTACAGGTGAACATCGACGGGGCCACGAAGGTGACCCTGCCGCCGTGGGGTTATCAGGTGCTGCTGGACAGTCGTTTGTCACTGCAGTGAGATCAGCGTGACCACAGCGGCTATCGCGATCAGCACCGTCACCAGCGCCACCACCCACCACCAGTCGAACGTCCGCTCCGGCCTCGGTGCCGGCGGCGGTGGCAGCGGGACGAAGATCACCGGTTCCGGTTCGGGGATCTCCACCGGATGCAGGCTCAGCGAGCACCGGATGCAGATCTCACCCGCAGGTGGGTTCGGCTCGGCGCAGTGCGGGCAGATCAGCGCCGCCGTTGCCGCGCGCCCGACAGTGCCCGGCAGCCGGCGCAGCGACGCGCCCGAGTCCTCCCCACCCGCCGGGATCACCTGGCCGCGCGCCCAGAACAGCGGGAAGTCGCAGCTGCTGCAGAAGTCGTCGGCCTGCCGTCTGGCCATGTCCACCGTCGCGACCTGACCGCACTCCGGGCAGGTGACGAGCTCCCCGGCAGGAGCGGTCCCGGCGGTGAGGGCGAGGGCCGGGATCGGGGCGTGCGCCGGGGACCCGGCCGCCGCGTCATCCGGACCGGCTGCGTCCTTGGTGAAGAAGAGTCCACCCGTACTGGTGTCGCCCGTCATCGGTCGTCCTCCATCGTCGAGAGCACCCGGCGTGTGCCGACCCACAGTTCCATCCGCACGTGCGCCGGCACCTCGTCCCGGACGAGCGCGATGAACTCGCCCTCGGACAGGTGGCCGGTGCTCTGCACCTCGATGCTGACCCAGGCGACGTCGTCCGGTGCGTCGCCCTCCGGCCAGATGCCGCCCCCGTCCCGGACAGTGGCCGGCGAACCCGAGAGCATCTCGACGAAATCCCTGAGTCCGCGGAGGGTTCCGCGGTGGGCGAGGGACCGTGCTGAAGACCGCACGATCAGCCGTTGCAGATCCTCCGGCAGTGAGTGGTCGATGGAGTCGACGCCGATCCAGCCGGCCAGGTATTGCAGCATTGGCACCGGCGTGACCGAGACGTCGGGGATGTGCTCCACCAGGTCTGCGTCGTCCAGCAGGGTCGCCGCGACCTCCTGGAACAGCCCGACGAAGCGAACGAAGAAGTCGCTTTCCGTCATCCCGACCGGCAGTTGGTCGACGAGCCAGCGTTCGGAACGGGCCGGCCGGCTCACCCGCATGCCGCGCCGGACCGGCACCCCCACCCCGGCCGCCGGCACGCCGACCATCGGGCCGACGGTGAGCGTGGGCTCTGTGCGGACGAGCGCGTCGACGCTGACGGCGAGGGCCGAACCGGGGATCACCGCTGTCGGCGGCGGCTCTGCGGAGGGCGGTTCCTCGGGGGAGGGGGCGTCGGTCATCGAACCACCACCCGGTGGGCGCCGGACAGGAACAGCGAGTGCCGGTCCAACCGGATCACGTCGCGGCCCGTCCCGAGCCGTTGCCCGGTACGCAGGTCGTACTCGAACAGCTGCACCTCGTCGACCCGGCTGACTCCTTCGACGGTCTCCAGCAATTGTGCGATCGACGCGGCGTTCAGGTCGGCGTCGAAGAGCCAGCCGGCGCCGTCGGCACCGCCGTTGAGCGGGTGGATGTACCTGGTCAGCTCGTCGATCGCCCGCTGCCGGACCAGCGCCACCGGCCGCCCGGCCGGCGCATGAACCAGCGCCGCAACCGAGACACCCTGGTAGTACGGCGTTCCCACCTCGACCGCGGTGCCGACGATGCGGTGGGCGTCGAGATGCTCGGTGATCCGCCGCATCAGTGGCGGGGCCAGTGCGAAGTCGTCGAGCTGGTGGGTGCGGGGATCGGTGCGCACCGCGGGAACCACCAGCAACCGCACGGGGCTGCGGCCGGTCGCCGACGGCAGGCAGCGGGCCCGGGCCACCTCGATGGACGACTCGAGCGTGAGCCGCTCGAAATCACCTGCCGTGACAGCCCTCTGACCGGTACGCAGGGTCAGCGGTCCGCGCACCTTCGCCTCCGCAACGGTTTCCGCGTCGACACCGCCGGTCGCCGCGCGTAGGTTGACGCAGCCGGAGATGTACGGAACTGAACTGCGCAGGGCGGTGAGCGTCCGCGCACCGACGTTGCCGCCCGCCCCGCCGCCGTAGCGGTATCCGGTGACGGCGATCTCCGACCCGTCACGGGGGATCCGGCCGTGCTGCCGCGCCGATCCGTCGGGGTAGCGGATGTGTGGCCCGAACCTGACCTCGCCGGTCGCGGATTCCCAGACGAAGTGGTTGTCGGTCGGTCCCGATCTCGAGAAGTTCTCCACCTCCGTCCATTCCACCGATCCGGCGGCGTCGGTGACCCGCACCGTCTCGCCGTGCCGCCGCGGCAGTACCGGGGGGAAAGTCACCCGGAACGCCTGGGCCGGGCTGCCGTCGGATCGTCCCAGCACTTCCGCCGGTGAGCCGGAGGCATGTTCCGCACGGATCGTGGCACCGATGGTCGCCACCTTGAGATCGTCGATGGTGGGCGAGACCTGGTAGGCCGGCTGCCCGGGCCGCGTCCTGGTCAGCCTCACCCTGACCCAATACGCACCGACGGTTCCGAGGGTGAGCAGCTCATGCTCGCTCGGCACCATCAGCACGATCTCGCCGGACCGGTTGAGACCGCCCGTGCTGTCGGAGAACACGTCGGCGGCGATCCACGCCTCGCCGTTCCACACCTCCCAGGCCAGCGGCGGGCGCAGCGGATCCACCCCGATGCCCTGGGCGACAGCAGACACCGACAGCCGCAGCGCGACACCGGCCAACGATCGGCCGAATCCCAGCAGCAGCGCATCCCCGGGGACGAGATTGCCGCTGCCGTCGACGGTGCTGAAACAGGTCACCGACGAGCCCTCGTAGCGCAGGTCGTCCATCACGTCGGTGAGCCGTTCGGACTTGGCGTCGGTGCTCAACGCGGCGACCAGATCCGGTGGTCTGATGTCCAGGGCGCCCACCGTGGTGAACACGATCGGCCGCTCGCCGGCGACGTCGCGTCCGGTGGTCACCTGCATCCCGTCGGGCACGGTGACGGTGAAGTCCTGTGCCGCGGACAGCCAGAACGTGACGTCGGCGCGGGCCACGGAGGGCGGGAACGGTTCGATTCCCACCAGGTTCAGGAAATGCACGAACAACCTGTCTGGCACCTGGTTCACCCGGAACAGCACCATCTCGCTCATCCAGGCGAAGAGCTCGATCAGCGCGACGCCGGGGTCGGACAGGTTGTGGTTCGTCCATTCCTTGGTGTACCTCGGGATCAGCCGTTTGGCTTCGTCGACGATGTCCTGGAAGTTCCGGTCGTCGAGATTCGGTGCGGGCAGCGCCATCAGGACTCCTCGTGCGGGATCACGTAGAACGGGAAGACCAGGTTGCGCCGGTCGTTCGTGGCCTTCACCCGGTACTCGACGGTGATTGTCACCAGGGCCTGGTCCCGCGGGTCGGCGACCGGGTCGACCCGTTCGACCTCCACCCTGGGCTCCCATTGGGCCAGGGCGTCACGCACCGCCTGCGCCATCAGCCCCAGGACGTTGGCGGTGATCGGCTCGAACAGCAGATCCCAGATGCGGCAACCGAATTGGGCCCGCATGACGCGCTCGCCGGGTGCGGTGGACAGGATGACCCTCATCGCGGCGTCGATGTCGGCCGCACCGTCGGTCATCCGGATGGCGCCGGTATGGTCCACCTGCATCGGCCAGAAGAATCCACGGCCGACGAACGACGCGCTGACGTGCGCGGGCTCCTGCGCACCGGCACCGGCGGCTGCGATCTCGGACATCACTTCACCGCCATCAGTTGGCGCGCCATCAGTTGACCGCCACGATGGCGCCCTTGATGGTCATCGGACCGCCGGCCGAGATCTCGCCGGTGGCACTGGCTTTCATCTCCGTCATCGTTCCCGAGATGGCGGCCTTCACGCTTGCCTTTGCGGTGATGTTCAGCCCGGTGATCTCGACGTCGGTCTTCGATTTGAGGGTGATCTTCTGCCCGGACATCGTGATCGAGCCGTCCCGGCCGATCTCGATCGACGCGTCCCCGGACTTCACCGTGATGGGTGTGCCCGCCGGAACCAGCGCGTCCAGTTGATCCTTGCCCAATCGCACCTGGTGCTTCCCACCCGCCAGGTTCAGCTGGATGTGCTGATTGGCCGGGTCGGTTCCGTCGGCCAGTTCGACGAAGTGACCGAGCCGAGAGGTGATCCGGCGCTTCGAGACGTTCCCGTTCTGCACTCCGAACTCGACCGGAACGTCCTTGCCGTTGTACACACCGCCGAGGATGACCGGCCGCCGCGCGTCGCCACCTTCGAAGCCGACGATCACCTCGTCGTTGACCTCCGGCAGGAAGGTGAGACCGCGCTTGGCCCCCGCGCCGAGCGTGACGACCCGGGCCCAGTTGCTCTCCACATCGCCGCCGAGAGAGCTGTACTTCACCTTGATATCACCCGCCGAGCCCTGCGAATTGCCGACAGTGGTGACGATCCCGACCACCAGGCCGTCCCTCCGGAAGCTCGACGACTGGCTGCCGGACAGCAGGTCGACCAGTCCCGATGGCCGGCGGTCGCCGGCGGTGAAACGGGTACGGAAGCCATGACTGCTGTAGCTGTGCTCCACTTCGCTGACTTGGTAAGTCCCGGACGCGGGTCCGGCGCCCTCGATGGTCACCGATCCGCCCGGGGCGATGGCGGCGTTGGCCAGGCACGACCCCTTCGCGGTGACGGCGCCGGCGGTCCACCGTTCCATCAACCGGTCGGCGAGTGTGTTGGCCTCCTCCTGGTCGCCCGGCATGTCCGCGGTACTGATCGTCCGGCTGGCGCTCTGCAGGTTTGCCGCCGTGAGAAACGGCTCGACGAGATGGGCGTTCGCACCGTTCCGCGATTTCGCCCCGTCCGCGCTGACCGACTGTTTCGTCTTCGGCCACCATCCCTTGATGGTCGCGGTCCCGGGATGCAGCGCACTGGCCTGCACCGAGAAGGAGTCGAGGTCCTGCTCGGCCTTGAGGGTGACCCCCGATGGGGCCTGGCCGAAGGGCTGGAAGACGAGGGTCTTCCCGTCGATCCACCAGTCACAGCCCGAACGGTCCGCGATCTCGCTGAGGAAACCGAAATCGCTGTCCGCCTGCAGCAGGTAGTCCTGGCGCGGGGAGCTCAACCCGGTGACATTGTTCTGCAGCCCGTGCTCACCGGCGATCTGCCCGATCACCTCGGCGAAGCTGACCTTGGTGAAGGTCCGGACCTTGGTGCCGAGCGTGAGCTTGTACGCCGAATCGTCGGCCACGACGGTGAATTCCGGCTGCCCGTGATCAAGGGTCATCTCTGCACCCGTGACCTCGCCGACGAAGATCGCGGTGCCGTCGGGTGCGCTGATCTCCACCTGGGTACCGATCTCGAAGATCTGGCCCGCAGCGATGGCATAACCGATGTCGGAGAACCGCAATGCCGCGCGGGCGGGCAACCTCAGCACCCGGGAGATCCGCAGATCGTCGAGCTGCATCAGCGCCAGTTCGGAGAGCGGCCGGCCGGACACCTTGATGACGGGGGCGATCGTCCCTAGCGGCGTGCTCATGTGGTCGACCGGGGAATCGACAGGAGAGAACCGGTCCGCAGCGCCAGCGGATCGACGATGCCGTTCAGCTGGGCGATGGTTCTCCACCGGGTGGAATCGCCGTAGTACTTGGCGGAGATACGGTCCAGCGTCTCGCCGGGCTGGACGCGGTGCACCCGGTGCGGGTCCGGCGTACCGGAAGTCGGGTTCTGTGGCCCGAAGGCTGCGGACTCGGAGAACTGCGTCAACAGGAGATCGACCTGGGCCCGCAGCGGCACCCCGGTCGACGAGAAGTAGGTGAACCGCAGATCGAGTTTGCTGACCACTGCCTTGAAGGAATGCAGGTTTCCCCAATGGAAGATCACATACGGCGGCCGTGCATTGTTCGTCTGCGGATCGGTGCCCGGAAGGGATTGGTCGACGTCCATCAACGTGAGGACCTTCCCGGTGTGCCGGGTGACTGCCTCGCCCGAATCGGTGGTGTCGAAGGTCAGGTGGAGGGCCATCGCGCCGGACGCGGCGCCGAGATACTTGATCTGCGGAACGCCCTTTCCGGCAATGGGATTGCCGGCCCAGGAATTGGTCCTGCTGACCGCCAGTTCCGCGGGGTTGAACATGCAGGGGATCGTGCTGGTGCTGCCCTCTATCTCCAGGAACGCCTTTTCGGTCAACGCCATGAGGACTCCAGTATCTGCTCGCGCGGTTTTCTCGGCATGATCAGAAGACCCCCGGTGAGAATCGGCGGCCGCGACGGGCCAGCTCGTCGCGCACCTTGTCCTCGATGCGCTCGACCACGAGATCGACCAACTGATCCCATTCCCGAGGGCTCAGCGCCTCCGAGATCGGGGTCGGGGAAGTGCAGTCATTGATCTCCGTCATCGGACTCCTCGATCTCAACAGCCTGCTCAGTGAGCGCTGCCGCTCGGTCAGGTCGGCCATGTGCGGCTGGATCTGCGATCCGGGGTCCTGCTGCGCATCGACCCCCGGGTCGTTCGGTGCGCCGACGGAAGCGGCGTTCCGCGGGCCGTTGTCGGGGTCGTCGTCGTGAGCGCCGTCATCCTGCGCGCCGCTGAACCACCCTCGCGTTTGTTCGAACAGGGACGAGACGGACGGCACGTCCATGGCACGACGGATCGTCGCGTCGGACCTCGCGCCGCCTGGCTGCATTCCCGCATTCCCCGATCCGGCGATGGTGCGGGAAGCGTGGGAGGTACCCGTCGTCGGGGCGCTGAGTGCTGCCAGTCCGGCGGGGGTGAGCGTCCCCCGCAGGGCGCCCCGGAACGACGTGCCAGAAGCGCACCCGTTGTCCGTTGGCGCGCCCGAGCGGGCACCGGGGCCGTGCGGGCGGTGGCCCGCGGCGCCGGGAACCGGCGGACCGGTGAGGCCGCGCGGGGTACCGGCCGGCGGTGCCGCGGGGGACCGGTGGATCAGCGTGGCGGTCGCCGGCGTGAAGCGTGTGGCCGGGGCGATCACCTGCCGCAGATGGAGTGCGGACGTCCGCCGAGCTTCCGCAGGTGCTGATGCGTTGCTGTGATCAGGTTCTGACGGTGACGACGCCCTGCCCGTCGGCTGATGGATGTTGCCGTGGCTTCGCCTGAGGCGTGGGTTCCAAGCGGCAACTGCGCGACGTGGTTGATGACCACGTGTTGCGTCACTTGTGATGCCGCTGAGCGTGTTCCCCCCCGTTGCACCGGGGGTGGCCGGCACCCCTCCCGTTGAAGACGGATCGACACGGGCTCCCGGTGACCACGCGCCGGTCGCGACAGCGAGACCGCGGGCCCCTACGGCGCCGCGACCGCCGGGGGCCGTCCCTGCGAGCTGGTCGCGGACGGCCGCCGGCAGCGCGGCATGCGGACTCCGGCGGATCGGCAACGGACCGCCCCGCCGAACCGCATGACCGTTGGACATGCCGCTGGTCGGCAGTGAATAGTCCGACGACGCACCCGCGGCGACCGACCTCAGCGCCGTGGGCCTGCGGGTGGTCGACGCGCTGGGCCGGAGCGGATATCGCTGTCGGACCAGTGCGGCCGGTGTTCTGCGAACTGTTGCGCCGGAGACGATTTCGTTGTTGCGAGCGCTCGCCGGTGTCACGATCGTCGCCGAGCCGGCAGCTCCGGACAATTGGAGCGAACTCGGTGAACTCCGTGGTGAGGAAACGGCGGCCCGGGGCGCGACGTGAGGGGCGACCGAGGCCGAGCTCCCGGAGTGAACCATTGCCGTGGCGGGGCTCCGGCGAAGCGCACCGGCCACCTGGCCCGGTCGCAGATGCGGTGCCGCCGGCCTACCTCCGGACCGCAGATAGGGCGTCCCCGACGCCCCGCCGGATGACAGGGCGGTCCCCGCCGACGGCGTGGACCAGGCGGCCGTCAACCGGCTCGCGTGCTCTCCAGTCGACGACCGTTGTTCGATCGACGGCGACGTGCGGGTGACGGACGCTGCGGAACGGCCGATGGCCCACGGTGTGGTGGCCGGCCGTGTGGTGGCGGACGGTGTGGTGGCTGACCGTGTGGTGGCCGCACGCTCGTCACTACGCAGGTTTTCCCGGGCGGCCGATGTCATTGCGCGAAGCACCACCGGTCCGCGCCATCCGACCACCGCCGACGCGGCCGACCGCATTGGCGTGACGTCCTGCGGGCCGCTCACTCGGGAAATGGAGGAGAAAGCGAGCGGCAGGTCGGTGCCCGGGAATGTCGTTCCGGTCGGGAAACGTGACGCGAGTGACCGTCTGACCGGCAGCGATCCCTGGCCTGCTGCTGGAGTTCCGGCGGTTGTGGCGCCGGACGGATCGTTCTCCGACGTCGCGGCGCGCGGCTGTGTCGACGCAGACTGCTCGCGCCGAATGGTGATGCCGTTCGAGACGTTGCCTGCGCCTGCGCCTGCGCCTTCTGCCGTTGAGGATGCCGTGCCGTACGGGCTGCCCGGGCCTCTCGACACCATTGCTGTGCTGTTCGGCGTGGTCGTGGACGGAGGATGCGTCGACGTGCCGGTGTTCAGTAGGTCGCGCGCTGGCATGTCGGGGGTATCCGACGAGACCGGCAGTGCTGCAGCTGAAGTCAGCTCCCTGACTTGCCGGCGGACTGCGGCTGCCTCACTCGTCGTCGTCGTCGTCGTCGTCGTCGTCGCCGCTGTCGTCGCCGTCCCTGCGGTCGCCGCAGTGGCCGTCGACCTCGCGGGTGTCGCGCCGGCAACACCGGACATCGCGCCGGCAACTGCTGATACTGCGCCTGCAACTGCGGACACTGGGCCGGCGACAGCGGATACCGCCGGGGCGATACCCGGTGCGACGGGGAGGTGGGCAGCACCACGGGCCTGTATCGCCTGCGGCGCAGCGGATGACGCGCGCAGATCAGCCCAACGATTCATCACCCGGTGCGGCGCCGGATTCCTGGCTCCGGGTCCGGGCAACGCGTCGATGGCTCGGGCCAATCCGCGACGCTCGACGCCCAGGCCGAGCGGCAGCCGCCGAATCGGCCCGCTATCACTGACGGGGTCCCACCCGCTTGCGGGCCCGAGTTCGTGTTCCAGCCGCTGTCCTGCCTCGTGCAGTGCGCCGGCAACAGCACTTCCGTACTGGCTAGGCGAGTTCCACGGCACCACACGGGAGCTTTGCGTGACACCGCTGGCAAGCGAAAGCGATGTGCCATCACCACTTGTGGCGGGCTGTGCTGCCGATGCGCTCATCGCTGCGGGGACATTCGACGCCTCGACGGCGGACCGCTGTACCCAGGCAGTGGGCGACTGTGGAGCGGACGCGGGCAGTGCCGCAGCGGAAGCGGTGGGGGACGGAGCGGCCGCTGATGGTGCGGCGCCTGACGAGGCTGCCGGTGACCAAGCCGCCGCTGAAGAGGCTGCGCTTGGCGGAGGTGCGGCGGAGGTTGCTGCCAGTGCGTGAGTGGGGGACGGCCGCGCCCAGGCCCGCCGGACGACGCTCGCGCCGCCGGAAGTGTTGCTGGGCACTGTTCTTCCCGTCGACGGCGCAGCACGCCCGGTTGACGGGAGCACCACGTGGTCCGGGGCGGACCGCGGAGACGACAGTCCAGGAGTCGCCCCGGACGCCGGTTGAGGATCGGGACCCACGCCGGCCCAGCGACTCCTGACCGCCGGTCTCGCGGCCGCCGCAGACGCGGCGGAAGGCGACCCCCTCGACGCGGCTGGCGACGACACCGCGGACGCGGCGGACGACGACCCCCTCACTGCCGCAGGCCACGACACCCTCGACGCGGCAGGCGGCGATACCTTCGACGACACCGTCGACCGGGCAGATGACCGAGCCGGGGACGGTGCGGTCGGCGATGGCGTAGAAATCGACCGCGTCGATGAAGACCACGAGCGCGCAGCGGGGGAGGCCCGGGTCGCCCGTGCGACGGTCATCGACGGGGTGGAAACCGTTGCCGGCTGCGCCCGCGCGACGGCGATCGACGGGGTCGAAACCGCTGTCGGCCCAGGGCTCTGCCGCCCGGAGGGCTGACTGCGGGCGGCGGAGACGTCGGGACGTCGCGAACCTGACGGGGGGACAGCGCCGGCCGCCGACCGGTACGAGCCGCCGCCCCCCGGGGTCGGCCCCGGTGGACCAGCCGCCCTCGGTATTGTGCTCGCCGACGCCGGCCCGGCCGAGCCGGAGTGGCCGCTCCTGGGCGCAACCAGTTTGCTGGCAGCCCCTTTCATGCTTCCGGAGAACGACACCTCGGGTACCCGCCGCACCTGCAGCGGTTTTCCGGTCATCGCTGCGCCGGATGCGCCGGGACGGTGACCGTCCAGGGTGGGTATCGGGGCGGCGGCACGCCGCAGCAACCGGCCGCCCCTGGCGCGATCTGCGCCGCCCCTGGCGTGATCTGCGCTGTCCTGATAGGCGCCGTTCATCAGGGGCGCGGCCGCTGCACCCCAACCATCAGGTGATGTTGACGCGGGGATCCACCAGCGAGGGGGAGCGACATTGGCGGCCACGGAGGGGTTTCTGACCCTGGCCGGTCCCGCCAGCTGGCGGCGTACCCGCGGGGCGCTTCCCAGGCCCGCGGTGAAGCGGGCTGCCGCCATTGCGACGCTGCCGAGCGGGGCTGGTCTGGGTCGAAGCCGCGGACCGGGTGCGCTCCACCTGGCGGCCACCGAACTCCCCAACGGGGAAACGCCCGTCGCGTTCACTACCGTGGCCCACTCGGCGCAGAACTCCGGAAGCCGTGATGGGCAATCTCCAGCTCCTCGCTCAAGGGGTCATGCCTGCCGACGCTGAAGTCCGGGCCGGTCCAGCGCACCGGGAAGACGCCCTCCAAGGACCACGCCCGCAGTCGGGTTCCGTTGTCGGACAGCGCCGTGATCGCGCCGGTCGAGCGCTCCAACTTGTTGCCGGCGGCGGCGAATCCCTCACCGGACACCTTGTTCATCCATTCGAACAACGCGTCGGCGTCGGTCAGGCCGCGGGCGAAGGTGATGTTCGGCCACTCCAATCGCCCCGGAAGCCGATAGGTGAAGCCGTTCTGGCCACCCTCCAGCACATTCTCCGTGCGGGAGGTGACCTGTAGGCCGGTGACCGACTGGAAGATCCCGATCTCGACACCGTCGACCTCGAACACGAACCGGGAACTGATCGTCGGTTCTCCACCGAGGAACCGAGCGGATTCAGGCGAACTCACGCACGACCTCCCACGCTCGCTCGTTCAGTCCTGCCACGGCGCGCACCATCCGCACCCGATCCATGTGCTCGAGGTCGAGCAGATCGTCCATCGACCAGTGCAGGTGGTACGCCAGATAAGCGACCTCCTGCCACAGCACGTCGATCGGATAGCGCAACATTGCGGATCAGACCGGCACGCGGGGGATTTCCTCGACCCGCGCGCGTGGTGGGCGCGGGGCCGGACTCTCCGCAACGGCCGCTGGAGTGTCGGCCACCACCGGTCGCGGTGCCGAAGGCTGCACACCGATCAAGGGTGCCGATTGCACCTGCGCCGCCAGCAGTTCCTCGTACTCCTGCTGATTGCCGAAATTGATGACGCCGTAGAAGTCCTGCAGAAAGGCCAGATCCGCGGCGAAAAGGCCTTCGATTTCGTGCGGGGTGACGAGATCCAGGCTGCCCAACTTCTGCACGACGCGAGCCAGGATGAGCACCGTCAAACGCGGATCCTCCGGCCCGGTCACCGTCGGATCCCGCAGCGGTTCGAGCTCGTCGCGCGCCGTCGCGAGTCGCATCAGGCCGTTGCGGTGCAGCTCACCCTCCCGGTCGACATACCCGCGGGGGAGGGTGAACTCGTACTGCGTCGTGAGTTTCACTTCACCCTTGCCAGGGACTCGATCGTCAGGGTGATCGTCTCCTTCACCGGGTCGTTGGACTCGACGGACAGTTGATCGGTGGCGATCTTGCTCGGCCATCCGTTCGTGAAGTTGAACCGGGCGATCTCGGCGTTCGACGAGTCGTACATCACGATGGAACCGCTCTTGCGGTTGCTCGTCCGGTCCGAGAGCTTCATGCCCTTGTCGCGGATGTCGTTGAACCAACCCCACAGCTTGTCCTGGGCCATGTCCGGTGGCGCCATCCGCACCATGGAGATGTCGGGTGCCTTGTTGGATTTGCCGAGGGTCTTGACCACCTGCACCTTGCCATTGGCGCCGGCCTGTTCGGTGCTGACGACCTCCATCTCGATGTCCAGTCCGCTGACGCTGGACAGGATGGACACAACTGAACCGTCGATCTCCAGGAAGAAGTTCTGGCTGACGATCGGGTCGGTGCTGATCAGATCATTGGGCATGCTGTGCTCCGTTCGACGATGATGCGATGTTCGACGATGCTGCGATGTTCGACGAGTAGTCGCTCAAGGCCGAGGTCAGTTCGCGATCTGCTTGTGCTGGGCAATACGGAAGACAACGAATTCGGCAGGTTTCACCGGTGCGATACCCACCTCGACGATCAGCAGTCCCTGGGCGATGGATTCGGGCGGGTTTGTCTCGGCGTCACACTTGACGTAGAACGCCTGGTCCACCGACTGGCCGAAAAGTGCTCCTGCACTCCACAATCCGCGGAGGAATGCGTTGAGGGTCCGCTTGATTCCCTCCCAGAGTGAGACGTCGTTCGGCTCGAAGACAGCCCATTGGGTGCCCTGCGCAATGGTCGTCTCGACCATGTTGAACAGCCGGCGGACGTTGATGTAACGCCAGTCCGAATCACTCGACAGGGTTCGCGCGCCCCAGATCCTGATGCCCCTGGTGCCGAACGGCCGGATGCAGTTGATGCCGATCGGGTTGAGCACCGCCTGCTCGTTCTGGGTGACGCCGTAGCCGACATCCAGGCAGCCCCGGATGGTGTCGTTCGCCGGTGCCTTCCAGACACCCCTGGTCTCGTCGGTGCGTGCCCAGACGCCGGCGATGTGGCCGCTCGGCGGGATCAGCACTTCGGCGTCACCGTTGACGCCGATGGGGTTCTCGACCTTGATCCACGGGTAGTACAGCGCCGCGTACGCCGAGTCGTACATGGCCGTCTCGCTGCGCCAGTCGCGGATCTGCTGAGGGGTCATTCCGGGCGGCGCGTCGAGTACCGCCATCCGGTTGCCGTTCTGCTCACAATGACTGATCAACGAGGTCTGCACGGCCTTCCACAGCCCGAGGTCCAGCGTGCCGTCCGGCTTGGTTGCCGCGGTCACCAGGTCCGGCACGACGACCATCGTGACGTCGTCGGCGACGGCGAGGCCGCCGATGCCCTGCCGAGTGCTCTCGGAGCCGGCGAACTTGCGGCCGGTGACGGGAACGGCGGTGGGAGTGGCCTTCTCGAGCGAATAGATGCCCGGCTTGAGTACCTCGATCTGCGCCGACAGGTCGGCGTCCGCGTCCAGCAGCACGGTCACCTTGATCTTCGTCGAGGTCTCGTTGATCACCGTGGCGACGTTGCGCTTGCCCGGCGAGAGGGTCAGGTCGTGGAACGACTCGACCACCGAGGGACCCGACAGCACGTCGATCGAGAACGGGCTCGGGCCGTCCTCCTCGGTTTCCCCGGTGCTCACCTGGACGGTGATGTCGTCGTCGGGCTCGATGCTCTCGACGGCGATCGGCAGCCCGAGCGCGCGGTCGGCGGCGGGGAGTTCGCGCCGTGACGGTTCGCCGGACGGCGCGGTGTTCGGAACCCTCACGATGTACGCGAGCGAACCGCCGTTGGCGAAGTAGCCATACACCGAGAGCGGAAGCACCGCACCGGGTGTGAAGCTGCCGAACTGGCTCTCGAACTGCGACCAGCTGGTGACGAGCCGGGGGGCGAGGCCCTGCGGGTCCGCGGGGTCGTCCGTGGGAAAGCGTTCGGTGAAGCCGACGAACGCCGCCACCGCGGTCGGTGCCGCGGACAGCACCTTCTGCGTTGACGCCACTTCTTCGACGTAGACACCTGGTGCGGCGTAAGTCGGCATTCCCACTCCTGTCATCGGGTCGAGCTGGCGGGGTAGAACTGGTCAGGTCAAGTCCGGTTCGGTCGGTTCGTGCTCGCCCACGTCAGGCCGCCGTCGTGCGGACAGCGCCCGGCATGGTCAGTGAGATGGAGCCGCCGAACGCGCACACGCACGTGGAACCCGCGACCAGCACGGGGATCCCGCCCGCTGTGGTCTGCGGCGCCATCGGAATCCACGGCGCCGGGATGACGGGGACGCACGGCATGGGGGTGAGTACGCCGAGCGCGGCGGCGGTGGCCGCGGCGACGGTCGGGTTGGCGAGCGACTGGCACATGCCGAACGGCGGGATGTTCACCCCGGGCGCGATATCGGCGATGGTGGCGACCGGGCGTCCCTCGACGATCGGTCGCGGCGCCGCCACCATCAGCGCCGACGGTGCAAGACCGAAGGTGCACATGATGGACGCGCCGGCCACGACGCAGGGCTTACCCACGGCGCACCGGTACCGGTCCGAGCGTGTTCATACCCGTGACTCCTGCGCCGAAGACGTCAGGTCCGCGCCGGTCGTGGTGACGAAACAGATGACCGCCCGGTCCTTCGACTGCTCCCAGCCGCGGGCGGAGGGCAGCAGGTAGGTGAAAAACAGCTTCGAATCCAGATAGCTGATCCCGACGTAACTCTGGAAGCTCTGCGCGCACTGGGCATCCGCGTAATCAGCGAGGGTGGTGGCCCCGGGAAATGCGTCGCCCTCCACACCGGCGGGTGGTTGGTAGTCGATGAGGGCGTACGACTCCTGACGGTGCGGGGTGTCGCACGGGACCGCGGTGAGGGACGACAGTTCCGCCTGCACCTCGGTCTGCGCGGTGAAGCACTGGCCGACCGAGATGTCGAACACCGAGATCTCCTCCTGCGGCGGACCTTCGTCGGCGAACATCCCCGAGACCCAGCTGCAGCCGCTCAGGGCCAGGACCATGGTGGCGCCCCCGAGCACCCGGGCGGTTCGCGAGGGCTCGAACGCCAACGCCACCACCCCCAAGAGCCGCCGGAAGCCCGCCGACCTGCCGGCCGCCGTTCTCGATCAGAACACCAGCAGGGCCACGGCACGGGCATCGGGCGATCGCCCTATTTCTGTTGCCGGGAGCTCAGTATGGATTGAAATACGTGATCAGCGTGGGAGGGGCGCCCGCCGCGATGATGATCCTGACCTGGGTGTTGGTCCAGCTGTATAACGTCCTGCCGCCGCCCTGCGGCGCCGAGGTCGCGGTCACCGGGAAGTTCGGTCCCGCGTTAAATCCCTGGCCGGCCAAGGCCAGGGTCACCATCTGGAGGATCTTGGTAGCGCGGTGACCATGATTCGGAATCGTCTCGAAAATCCAGTCGTGCACGACTTCCCCGGAAACCCGGCAGGGAAATCCCTGGATGACGGGAATCATGATGTTGGCACCTGCGTAACCATTCTGCCTGGCGCGGCTGGCAGGCCCCGGATGGCCCTGATGACCCCATGCGGTGACCGTGCACCCTGCGAGTTTCGTATTCCACAGCGCCTTCTGGGGTTGCAGGAGCGATTGCCAGAAGGCATCGGTGACTTGTGCCCGGCTGAGGTTGAGATTCCGGTAGGTGAGCCGTTCCTGATACCCGGCCGTGCGAAGCGCGACCAACGGGGCGTTGATGGCGGCCAGGGTCGGGACAGCGGCCAGCGCGGTCGTGTGGTTGTGCTGATCGATGACGGCCTGCGCGGCGTCGCCCGCGGTGAGCGCGCCGATCGTTGCGAAGTATCCGCGTTCGGCGATCAGTTGGCCCCTTTCCAGTGCGAGAGCATTCTGCGCGGCGGCCAACGCCAGAGCTTGGTTGTTCACCGTGGTCCGAGCCGGCGACGGGGTCGGATAGAACGGGATGAATTGGGTGTTGATCTCGGTGAGCAGCGTCGCCAGGGCGGCCAGTCGGGCGTCGGCGGAGGCCAGCGCGGTGGCGCCTTCGTCAAGGGCTGGGACCAGCGCGTCGATGGCGTCCAACGTGTTGATCATCTGCGCGGAGGTCATTGCATAGGTCTGCAGATCAGCCGGATCAGCGGCGACGTGCCTTCCGCTGGGCAGTGCGCGCATCACCGGTGCCAGCGACGTCCACTGCGTGTCGAGGGCACCGAACAACGCGGTCAACGGCCATCGGGCGCCCCAGTTGGCCTGCCGGTTGTACCAGCGGTTATCGATCACGGACCACTCGGCGTCGACCTTCTCCTTGGTGTCCGTCCGGTTCGCAAGGGCGATCAGGTGCGTTGTACCGGTGACGCCGGCAACCGTGGAGAGCTGGACGATCTGCGCGGCCGACTTCGGCAGGGCGCAGAGGGCAGCAACCTGAGTCGCCGTCGGGACGGCGAAGGTGGCACTGCCGATGCCGGCCACGGTGACGACGTCCGCGGCTGTGTGGCTGGCGCCGACCGCGCCGACGAGGAGTTGCAGGTCTGCTAGGGACGTCGCCTGGGCGAGCCCGGCCAGGGTGATCAGTGCCCCGGTCGGGACGGCCGAGCCGGCCAGCAGCGCCAACTCTGCGCAGGAGGTGATCAGTGGCAGCTGCGCCAGCAGCGTGAGGTCGGGCACGGAACGGGCGAGCCCGGCCAAGGCCGAGATGTCAGCGACGGTTGCGACTGTCGGCAGCAGACCGATGGCGACGATGTCGGCGACGGAACGACCGCCCCCGACCAGCGCCGTCAGCCGGCCGAGGTCGGTCAGGTCGGCTGCCTGGGCGATGCCGGCGAGCGCGACGATGTCCGCGTCCGCTTCGGCCCACCCTGCGATGTCCACCAGGTCATCCGGGTCGTGCACCTGCCCGAGGGCGGCGAGGGTGGTGAGCCGGGACGTCGCGAACGCCGACCCGGCCAGCAGCAGCAGGCCCGTGCCGTCGACGACCAGCGGCAAGGCGGCCAGCTGTGCCAGGTCGGCCATCGGTCGGGACAGCGCGGCCAGCGTCGAGATCTGAACAACCGTCGCGATATGCGGGAGCTGACCGATCGCGACGATGTCGTCCACCGAACGACCGCCGCCGACCAGGGCCGTCAGCCGGCCGAGGCCGGTGAGGTCAGCCGCCTGGGCGATGCCGGCGAGCGAGACGACAGCAGCGTCGGGAAGAACCGAGGCAGCCAACTGCAGCAGCTCCAGTCGGCTGTGAACTTGTGGCAGCTTTCCGAACAGCAGCAGGCGGGCGCACGGATAGGGGCTCGCCGCAAGTGCGATCAGGTCGCTCACATCGATGACGGCGGCCAGTTCGACCAAGCGTGCGAGCTCGCGAAATGGCCGATTGATTGCGGCAACCGTGACGACGCCATCGATGGTTGTGACGGTGCGGAGTCCGGCGACGGCCGCCAGCAACGCCGCGGGCCGTCCCGTCTGTGCGAGCCTCGCCAGGTCGGCGGGAGTCGCGACCTGCGGCAGCTTGCTCAGGACGGCTATCTCTGGCGCCGTGAACGGTTGGCCGGGCAGCTCACGTCCGAGGTCCGCCGGTGGCGGCGAGGTGTCCGGCGGCGGCAGCCGGAGTCGCAGGGGCGGCAGCCCGAGCTCGGGCATGGCGGCACCCGGATCATTGACGTCGGTGAGCATCAACTGCGGCGCCGGTTGCACAGGTCCCTGCTGTTGCGGGTTTCGCAGCAGGTCACGCACCATCTGGACTGCCATGAAAGTCGCCGTGTCACCAGGACCGCCTTTGTCCGAGTGAGAGGCGAGCAGCATCCTGCGGATTTCCGCCCGTTGCTGCTCCTGCGACAGTGCGCTCAATCGCTCGAACAACTCCCGAACCTGAGGCGAGGCGTCGGCCAGAGAGGTGGGCGCGGTGAGCGCGCCTGTTTCAGGTCGGAGGGCCAGTGGCCGGGGGCTGCCATCGTCGAGTCCCATGTCCGGCGGTGGGGCGTCGTTGATGTCCGTGACTGCGACGACGATGGTGCCGGCGTCGGCCAGTTCCACGACGGCTTGACCGGTTGGCGCCAGTTCCCGAATGCGCCCCGGCACCCACCGACCGTCCTTGTCACGGACCCACACAAGAGCGTTGTCGACCTTCGCCTGGGTGGCGGCACCCACGCTCATCCGTCGGACGACCGCCCCGGTCGGGACCGCCTCGCGAGCTGCGTGACGTCGCTGCAGGGTACGGATCTTCGCTGCCGGTTCGCTGACGCCTTCATCGACAAGCGCTGTTGCTTCGGTGATGTCGTTCGACGCCCGTCGGCGCAGCGCCGTCAGCACAGTGCCGGCGATCCGGTCCGCCTGACGCTCGGCCGGGTCGTCCGCGCGACCGATGATGGGTGCGGACGGGCCGGACGAAGCAACCGGATCCCGGTTCTGCACGACGTGGGTCAGTTCGTGTGCGAGCAGATGCCGACCGGATTCCGAGGCCGTCGAATAGCTCCCCCGGGTGAAGTAGATGTCCGATCCGACGGTGAAGGCTGTCGCCGCCACGGACCGGGCCAGGTCATGCGCCTCGGAATCAGCGTGCACCCGGACATCGGTCAGATCGGCGCCGAATTCTGCACCGAAACTCCTTTGGATGTCCGCCGGTAGGGCGGAACCTGCGGGCGGTCGTGCGAGGCGGTCGGCCACGGTGTCGGGAACGGTGGTCCCGCCGAGGGGATCGTCCGAGACCGCCAGTCGCCGCACCTCGCCGAACAGCAGGCCGCCGACCGGCAGCACCCGGTCGGGGCCGGTGGCGACGACACCGGGTTCCGCCGGGGACGCCGTTTCGGGTGCTGCGATCGGACCCGTTTGTCGAACATGTTGTGTTCGAACCATTCTCAATCCCCCGATGGATGGTGGAGCCGAAGCCTCCGTGAAACATGCCGTGCATCAACGACTCCCCGTCCGGGCGGCCAGGTGGTCGGCGCCCGGCCGCACGATTTATTAAGTCGGGGGGCTCCGGAGCAGGCCGGTGCGGTATGCCAGTGCAACGGCCTCGGCGCGGCCACCGACCCCGAGCTTGCGATAGATGCTGGTGCTGTGATGCATCACGGTCTTGGCGGAGAGGAACAGATCGCCGGCGATCTGCGCGTTGGTGCGGCCACTGGCAATGGCCGCAAGGATCTGCAGTTCCCGCGCGGTCAGCTGCAACCCGGCAACCCGGCGCCCGAGGACGCCGGGGCCACGCCGTTCCGTCTCGGTCGGGGCCGCATCGGTCCCGGCCGCGGGGATCCGCGCCGCATTGATTGGGGCCGCATTGATCGGGGCCGCATTGATCGGGGCCGCATCGATCGACGCCGGATTCGACGAGACCGGATTGAACGAGCCTGTGTCGATCGAGGCCTTGCCAATCGAAAGATCTATCGAAACTGCATCTATCGAAACTGGATCCAACGACGTGACGACGGCCGTGGCGCCGGACTCCAGCGGCATTGCGTCGGTCGGCCCGCACGTAACGGGCCCGATCCCTTCGGTGACCGGTGTCGCGGCGATCCGGGTGACGAGTTCCAAGGACCGGGCCCGCAGCCAGCCCCATCCGCGCCCGTCGGTCGGTGCCGCGGGGCACGCCCCCGTCGCTGCGTGCGCACCGGCGACTGCCTCCGCGTAGGCCATGACGAGCGCGGGCGGTAGCCGCCCCGGCGGCACGCCGTCGGGGCGCGCGAGAGCGTCGTCCAGCTCGATGGCCTCGGCGTATCTCCCCGTCCGGCAGGCCAGCATCGCGGTGATCAGGCAGCAGTGGAACTCCGCCCCGTCGAAGCCGATCTGCCGTGCCTGGTTGATCGCGTCACGCACCACGGCCGCGGCGGCCCGCACGGAGCCGGAGTCCATTTCCACGACGGCCAGCACCGACATCGCGATCACCCCGCCGCGCTGGTCACCGGCGTCCCGCAACGATCGCAGCGCGGGCAGCACCGCCGCCCGCGCCTCGGTCGGAGCCCGGCCGGCGAGCAGACACGCGGCGACCAGCACCTGCGAGCGCGCTCCGACGCGCAGGTGACCGCAGGTGCTCGCGACGGCCAACGCCTCCTGGGCGTGCGTGAGCGCCCACCGGTGGTCGCCGGTCATCCACTCCAGCTTTGCCCGCCGATAGAGGTACTCGCTGAGCCAGAATGCGTCGTCGATCGTCCGGGCGACGCGGATCGCTTCGTCGATGATCGCGAGAGCCTCGGCGCGTTCGTCGGCCGCCACGAGGGCCCGGGTCAGTGGATCGCTCGCGGCCAACCAGAGCTGTGGTGTGTGCGGATAGGCCAGCACCGTCGACCTGCTCGTCCGCACCGAGTCGACGTCCCGCGGCGCACCCGCCGCCAGCGCGAGCCGGCCCGCCCAACCGGCGCCGATCGCATGGAGCTGGGCCGGCAGTTGCTGCGAGTCCCGGTCGATCTCCAGGAACGTGTTCAACCATCGGAGTCCTTCGGTGACCGGACCGCGGACCGCCCAGAAGATGCCGAGGGCGACGGCGAGCGGGAGGCCGCGGGCGCTGTCGTCCGCTGCGGCCAGGCCGGCGAGGGTCCGGCGGAGCGCCGGTAGTTCCTCCGCGACGCGATCGAGCCAGCTGACCTCGTCCGTCGACGCGAGGCCGTCACCGGCGCGGCGGCCGAACTGCAGGCACCACAGCTGCAGGCGCTCTTCGACATCGGTTGTCTCGCCAGACATCTCGAGCAGTTCTGCCGCGAACGCCCGCGATGCATCAGGCAGCGTGAACCGGGCCTGTCGGCGTTGCAGGCGGCGATCGGCGCGGCCGGTTCGACCAGGTGCAGGTCGACGAGAGCCGCGATGCCGTTCAGTACGGCGTCCGGTTCGATCCAGCCGTCGTCCGCGCTGACCCCGGTACAGACCTGCTCGGCGGTCTCCAGATCGAACGTCCCGGGAAAGACCCCGAGCCGCCGGAAGAGGGTCTGCTGGGCTCCGTCGAGCAACTGGTAACTCCACGACATCGTCGCTCGCATACTCACCTGCCGGGAAGGGAGATCGATGGCCCCGCGCGCCAGGAGGCCGAGCACACGTCGGTTGTCCGTCCGCCGCAACTGGGCGAGCAGGGCGGCCGGCGGCATCAGCGCGGTCCTCGCCGCGGCCAGTTCGATCGCCAGCGGGACCCCGCCGAGCAGGTCGCATATCTCCAATACCGCGGCGTCGTCGACCGACGATGGAGGACCGCGGTGTGAACCGGCCCGGCGTGCGCGATCCCGGAACAGCGCGGCTGCGGGACCGTCGGCAGCGACGCCGAGTCCGTCGAGCGGCACCACCTGCTCGTCACGCAGCCCGAGCCGGCACCTGCTCGTCACCAGGATCAGGAGCGTGGGCAGGGCCGCGAGCAGGTCGGCGACCAGGCCCGCCGCTGCGGTCACGTGTTCGAAGGTGTCCAGGACGAGCACGGTGGGCCGGCTCGGCAGATCCGCAGCCTGATCGGTCCATCGACCCGACGATGCCGCCGGCGAAGCTCCACCCACCGCTGTTCCGGCCAACGCTGTTCCGGTCAACGCTGTTCCGGTCCACGCTGTGCCGGCGGGGACGGCGAAGTGCGCGGCGCCGTTCGGCGGAAGGGTGAAGGTGGCGGTGGGCGGCAATCCGGCCGGCAGCCCGGGGGTGCCGGACGTACAGGCACGGATGATCGCCGACGCGACCGCCGTTCGGTCGACGTCGTCGAGTTGGACGAAGACGACACGGCGTTGTTGACGTCGGGAGACCTCGATGGCGACTCTGGTTTTTCCGATACCGCCCGGCCCGGTGATCGTCACGGGCGCACCCTGATCGAGCAGCCGGCAGATCTCCTCGACCTCCGCATCGCGGCCGAACAGCCGGGTCCGTGGCGCGGGCAGCCCATGCGTCAGCGCGCCGTCACGCGGGACGGCAACTGAGAGGGGATCTGTCATCCGTTCGAAATGCCCGATCTGTGACCCGATGTCGTCGTGACGCTACACGCACGATCCGCTACCCGCTGTCACGGTTTTGTCTCGTCGGGGACGAGCGGTTCCCGCGCGCGGGGGCGGCGCGTCACCTGCAGCGCTCGGTATGGCTGATCGCCGGTCCCGGCGGGCGGACGGTGCCCCCGCAATCCGATCGCCGATGACGGTCACGGCCGGGTGCGGGTGGCACTCGAACTGATCGGGTGCTTGACGGATACCGATCGGGGGGCCACGCTATGACGACGACGTCGGTCATATGCAGGGCTGCGTCGCATCGGACCAACTGTCCGCGGCTTGATGGTGTGGCGCGGGTTTCCCGCGCTCCTCGCCGCCGACGGTTCGGCTCGGAGGGTCTGCCTGGACAGACACGCCCTCTGATGCTAAGCTGCATGTTTGCGCTGCCCTCTTTGTGCTGCCCCGGTTCAGGAGCCTCCGCGTTCACTCGCGGAACCACTGCTGACCTGGGCCGACACGCGGGTCGGCCAGACATGACAGCCCGCCACTCACGTCACCTCATGGAGCCCAGGAGCCACCAGCAGTAGCCCCCACCGCTCGGCGATCGGCAGGGGATCAGCAGTGTCCGATCAGTGTCAGTCCTCGGAAGGACGCATCTTGGCAGTCACCAGCACGCCCCGGTCCACCTCCGGAGCTTCGCGAGTCTCGTTCGCAAAGCTCCGCGAACCGCTAGAAGTTCCGAACCTCCTCGCTCTGCAGACAGATTCTTTCGATTGGCTTGTCGGTGGGCCCGCATGGCGCGCCCGGCAGGACGAGCCGACCCCCAGCGGCCTTGACGAGATCCTTGACGAGATCTCCCCGATCGAGGATTTCTCCGGCAACCTGTCGCTGTCCTTCTCCGACCCGCGTTTCGACGAGGTCAAGGCGAACGAGGAGGAGTGCCGCGACAAGGACATGACCTACTCGGCACCGCTGTTCGTCACCGCCGAGTTCATGAACGGCGAGACCGGCGAGATCAAATCGCAGACCGTCTTTATGGGTGACTTCCCGATGATGACGAGCAAGGGCACGTTCATCATCAACGGCACCGAGCGCGTCGTCGTCTCGCAGCTCGTCCGGTCGCCCGGCGTCTACTTCGACCGCAACCTGGACAAGACCGCCGGCAAGGACGTCTTCTCCGTCAAGGTCATCCCGTCCCGTGGTGCGTGGCTCGAGTTCGACATCGACAAGCGCGACACCATCGGCGTGCGCATCGACCGCAAGCGCCGCCAGCCCGTCACCGTGCTGCTGAAGGCGCTGGGCTGGGATGCCGACCGGATCCGGGAGCACTTCTCCTGGTCACCGGTCCTGCTGGCGACCCTCGAGAAGGACCACATCGGTGGTCAGGACGAGGCGCTGCTGGACATCTACCGCAAGCTGCGCCCGGGCGAGCCGCCGACCAAGGAGAGCGCGCAGGCCCTGCTGGACAACCTGTTCTTCAAGGACAAGCGCTACGACCTGGCCAAGGTGGGCCGCTACAAGGTCAACAAGAAGTTGGGCGTCAACAAGCCGACCAGCGTCGGCACGCTGACCGAGGACGACCTGCTCGCCACCGTCGAATACCTGCTGCGCCTGCACCAGGGTGACGAGGAGTGGACGAACAGCATGGGCGAGGTCCGCCCCGTCGAGACCGACGACATCGACCACTTCGGCAACCGCCGGCTGCGCACCGTGGGCGAGCTGATCCAGAATCAGATCAGGGTCGGCCTGTCCCGCATGGAGCGCGTCGTCCGCGAGCGGATGACGACCCAGGACGTCGAGGCCATCACGCCGCAGACGCTGATCAACATCCGGCCTGTCGTCGCCTCCATCAAGGAGTTCTTCGGCACCAGCCAGCTCTCGCAGTTCATGGATCAGACCAACCCGCTCGCCGGGCTGACCCACAAGCGCCGGCTCTCGGCGCTCGGGCCGGGCGGTCTGTCCCGTGACCGCGCCTCGCTCGAGGTCCGCGACGTGCACCCGTCCCACTACGGCCGGATGTGCCCGATCGAGACCCCGGAAGGCCCCAACATCGGCCTGATCGGTTCGCTGGCGACCTTCGCCAGGGTCAACCCGTTCGGCTTCATCGAGACCCCGTACCGCAAGGTCATCGACGGCGTTGCCACCGACGACGTCCAGTACCTCACCGCGGACGAGGAGGACCGCTTCATCATCGCCCAGGCCAGCGCCAAGCTGGACGGCGACGGCCGGTTCACCGAGGCCCGGGTGCTGGTGCGCCGCAAGGGTTCCGGTGAGGTCGACCAGGTCCCGCCGGACGAGGTCGAGTACATGGACGTGTCCCCGCGGCAGACCGTGTCGGTCGCCACCGCGATGATCCCGTTCCTGGAGCACGACGAGGCCAACCGTGCGCTGATGGGCGCCAACATGCAGCGCCAGTCCGTCCCGCTCCTGCGCAGCGAGGCGCCGCTGGTCGGCACCGGCATGGAGGCCCGTGCGGCCAAGGACGCCGGCGACGTGGTTCTCGCGGAGAAGTCGGGTGTCGTCGAAGAGGCGACCGCCGACTACGTCTCCGTCATGAACGACGACGGCAGCCACCGCACCTACCGGCTGAACAAGTTCCGCCGGTCGAACCAGGGCACCAGCTTCAACCAGAAGCCCATCGTCGACGAGGGCATGCGGGTCGAAGGGGGCCAGGTCATCGCGGACGGTCCGTGCACCGACGGCGGCGAGATGGCGCTCGGGAAGAACCTTCTCGTCGCCTTCATGCCGTGGGAGGGCCACAACTACGAGGACGCGATCATCCTCTCGCAGCGCATCGTCCAGGACGACGTGCTGACCTCGATCCACATCGAGGAGCACGAGATCGATGCCCGCGACACCAAGCTCGGCCCTGAGGAGATCACCCGGGACATCCCGAACGTCTCCGAGGACGTGCTGGCCGACCTCGACGAGCGCGGCATCATCCGCATCGGCGCCGAGGTGCAGGACGGCGACATCCTGGTCGGGAAGGTCACGCCCAAGGGCGAGACCGAGCTGACCCCGGAGGAGCGGCTGCTGCGCGCGATCTTCGGCGAGAAGGCCCGCGAGGTCCGCGACACCTCCCTGAAGGTGCCGCACGGCGAGACCGGCAAGGTGATCGGTATCCGCGTGTTCAACCGCGAGGATGACGGTGCCGAGCTGCCCCCGGGCGTCAACGAGCTGGTCCGCGTGTACGTGGCCCAGAAGCGGAAGATCCAGGACGGCGACAAGCTCGCCGGCCGGCACGGCAACAAGGGCGTCATCGGCAAGATCCTTCCGGCCGAGGACATGCCCTTCCTGCCCGACGGCACCCCGGTCGACATCGTGCTCAACCCGCACGGTGTGCCCCGCCGGATGAACATCGGCCAGATCCTGGAGACCCACCTCGGGTGGGTCGCCGCGCAGGGCTGGACGATCAACGGCGACCCCGACTGGGCGAAGAACCTGGGCGAGGCCGCGCGCACCGGCGAGCCGTTCACCAAGACCGCGACACCGGTGTTCTCCGGTGCCTCGGAGGCGGAGATCATGGGCCTGCTCGGCTCGACGACCCCGACCAGGGACGGCGACCGGCTGGTCCAGACCGACGGCAAGGCCACCCTGTTCGACGGCCGTACCGGGGAGCCGTTCCCGTACCCGGTCGCGGTCGGCTACATGTACATCATCAAGCTGCTTCACCTGGTCGACGACAAGATCCACGCCCGCTCGACCGGCCCGTACTCGATGATCACCCAGCAGCCGCTCGGTGGTAAGGCGCAGTTCGGTGGTCAGCGGTTCGGTGAGATGGAGTGCTGGGCGATGCAGGCCTACGGGGCTGCGTACACCTTGCAGGAGCTCCTGACGATCAAGTCCGACGACATCGTGGGCCGCGTGAAGGTCTACGAGGCCATCGTCAAGGGCGAGAACATCCCGGAGCCCGGAATCCCGGAATCCTTCAAGGTGTTGCTCAAGGAGCTCCAGGCGCTCTGCCTGAACGTCGAGGTGCTCTCCAGCGACGGCGTGGCCATCGAGATGCGTGATTCCGACGATGACGATCTCGAGCGTGCCGCGGCGAACCTCGGAATCAACCTGTCGCGCAATGAGTCGGCCTCGGTCGACGACCTCGTGAACTGATGTATGTGACTTAACTCGGAAGCCTCCGGCGACGGGGCGGGACTCACCTCCCGCGAGTCCCGCCCCGCCGCCGGTTCCCTCTTCCACCCCTGGTCCCGAAGATGACAGCGCACTGCGACATCACAACGGGATCGCCCGCATTACTGACACAGACAGGGACGTGCCACCAGTGCTCGACGTCAACTTCTTCGACGAGTTGCGTATCGGTCTCGCCACCGCGGACGACATCCGTGCGTGGTCCCACGGCGAGGTCAAGAAGCCGGAAACCATCAACTACCGCACCCTCAAGCCGGAAAAGGACGGGCTCTTCTGCGAGAAGATCTTCGGCCCGACCCGTGACTGGGAGTGCGCCTGCGGCAAGTACAAGCGTGTCCGCTTCAAGGGCATCATCTGCGAGCGCTGCGGCGTCGAGGTCACCCGCGCCAAGGTGCGTCGTGAGCGGATGGGCCACATCGAGCTGGCCGCGCCGGTCACCCATATCTGGTACTTCAAGGGCGTCCCGTCACGCCTGGGGTACCTGCTCGACCTTGCCCCGAAGGATCTCGAGAAGATCATCTACTTCGCGGCCTACCTGATCACCTCGGTCGACGACACGGCTCGCCACAACGACCTGCCGACCATCGAGGCCGAGATGTCGGTCGAGCGCAAGAACCTGGAGAACGCCCGCGACGCCGACATCGACGCCCGGGCCAAGAAGCTCGAGGCCGATCTGGCCGAGCTCGAGGCCGAGGGTGCCAAGTCCGACGTGCGCCGCAAGGTGCGCGAGGGCGGCGAGCGCGAGCAGCGGCAGATCCGCGACCGCGCGCAGCGGCAGATCGACCGCCTCGACGAGGTGCTCGACACCTTCCGCAAGCTCAAGGTCCGCGACCTGATCATCGACGAGGTCCTGTACCGCGAGCTGGAGGACCGCTTCGGCGACTACTTCCACGGCGGCATGGGTGCCGAGGCGCTCAAGCAGATCATCTCGGACTTCGACATCGACGCGGAGACCGAGATCCTGCGCGACACCATCAAGAACGGCAAGGGCCAGCGCAAGATCCGCGCGATCAAGCGGCTCAAGGTCGTCGCCGCGTTCCAGCAGACGACGAACTCGCCGCTGGGCATGGTGCTCGACTGCGTCCCGGTGATCCCGCCGGAGCTGCGGCCGATGGTGCAGCTGGATGGCGGCCGCTTCGCGACCTCCGACCTCAACGACCTGTACCGCCGGGTGATCAACCGGAACAACCGGTTGAAGCGACTGATCGACCTCGGCGCGCCCGAGATCATCGTCAACAACGAGAAGCGGATGCTGCAGGAGGCCGTCGACGCACTGTTCGACAACGGCCGCCGCGGCCGTCCGGTCACCGGACCGGGCAACCGCCCGCTCAAGTCGCTGTCCGATCTGCTCAAGGGCAAGCAGGGCCGGTTCCGCCAGAACCTGCTCGGCAAGCGCGTCGACTACTCCGGCCGTTCGGTCATCGTCGTCGGCCCGCAGCTCAAGCTGCACCAGTGCGGCCTGCCCAAGCTGATGGCGCTCGAGCTGTTCAAGCCGTTTGTCATGAAGCGGCTGGTCGACCTGAACCACGCGCAGAACATCAAGTCCGCCAAGCGGATGGTGGAGCGCCAGCGGTCGCAGGTGTGGGACGTCCTCGAAGAGGTCATCTCCGCGCACCCGGTGTTGCTCAACCGCGCACCGACCCTGCACCGCCTGGGCATCCAGGCCTTCGAGCCGCAGCTGGTGGAAGGCAAGGCCATCCAGCTGCACCCGCTGGTCTGCGCCGCGTTCAACGCCGACTTCGACGGTGACCAGATGGCGGTGCACGTTCCGCTGTCCGCCGAGGCTCAGGCCGAGGCACGCGTGCTGATGCTGTCCTCGAACAACATCCTGTCCCCGGGCTCCGGCCGGCCGCTGGCCATGCCGTCCCTGGACCTGGTGACCGGTCTGTACTACCTGACCGGACTCAAGGAGGACGGGAAGGGCGCCGGATCGGTGTTCTCCTCGGCCGCCGAGGGCATCATGGCGCTCGATCAGGGCATGATCGATCTCCGCGCGCCGATCAGGATCCGGCTCGCCGGTTCCGTCGTCCCGGGCCCGGAGGTCGTCCTGCCGGAGGACCACGAGCCGGGAACGCCGTGGATCGCCGACACCACCCTCGGTCGGGTGCTGTTCAACGAGCTGCTGCCCACCGGGTATCCGTTCGTGAACGCCGAGCTGCCCAAGAAGCGGCAGGCCGTGATCGTCAACGACCTGGCCGAGCACTACCCGATGTCCGTCGTCGCGCAGACCCTGGACCGGCTCAAGGAAGCCGGCTTCCACTGGGCGACCCGGTCGGGCATGACCGTTGCCATCGGCGACGTGATCATCCCGCCGGAGAAGGACGAGATCCTGGCCCGCCACGAGCTGCAGGCGGAGCGGGTGGAGAAGGCGTACCAGCGGGGCAACCTGTCGCACGCCGAGCGCAACGACGATCTGGTCAAGATCTGGGAGGCGGCCACCAAGGAGATCGAGGACGTGCTGCCCGCGGCCTACCCGAAGGACAACCCGGTCTCCACCCTGGTGGCGGCCGGAGCCGCGGGTAACTGGATCCAGGTCCGGTCGCTCGCAGGCATGAAGGGTGTGGTGGCCAACTCCAAGGGCCAGCAGATCCCTCGGCCGATCCGTTCCTCCTTCCGTGAGGGCCTGTCGGTGTTGGAGTACTTCATCAACACCCACTCCGCCCGTAAGGGTCTGGCGGACACGGCACTGCGGACCGCGGAGTCGGGGTACCTGACCCGTCGTCTGGTCGACGTGTCGCAGGACGTCATCGTGCGCGAGTCCGATTGCGGAACCGAGCGCGGCGTCGAACTGCCGATGGCCGACCGGTACGCCGACGGCAGCCTGCACGTCAACGAGTTCATCGAGACCTCGGTGCAGGGCCGGGTTCTCGCGGTCGATCTGGTGGCCTCCGATGGCACCGTGATCGTCCCGCGGGGCACCGACATGCGCGAGCAGCACGTCGCAGAGGCCATCGCCGCCGGAATCACGTCGGCGAAGGTGCGGTCCGTGCTGACCTGTGAGGCGGCCATCGGCACGTGCGCGGTCTGCTACGGCCGTTCGCTGGCCACCGGCAACCTGGTGGATGTGGGCGAGGCCGTCGGCATCGTCGCGGCGCAGTCCATCGGCGAGCCCGGCACGCAGCTGACCATGCGTACCTTCCACACCGGTGCGGCCTCGGGTTCTTCGGATATCACCCAGGGTCTGCCCCGTGTGCAGGAGCTGTTCGAGGCCCGGATCCCGAAGGGCAAGGCGCCGATCGCCGACGCCGTCGGACGGATCCGGATCGAGGACGCGGACAAGTTCGTCAAGATCACCATCACGCCCGATGACGGGTCGGAGGAGATCGTGTACGACAAGCTGCCCAAGACGCAACGGCTCGCCACGATCTCGGTCGACGGTTCCGAGCGTCTGCTGGTCGACGGCGACACCGTCCAGGTCGGGCAGCAGTTGCTCGAGGGCAACCCGGATCCGCACGAGGTGCTCCGCGTGATGGGTCCGCGTCAGGTGCAGCTGCACCTGGTGCGCGAGGTGCAGAACGTGTACCGCTCGCAGGGCGTGTCCATCCACGACAAGCACATCGAGGTGATCATCCGGCAGATGCTCCGCAGGGTGACCATCATCGACTCCGGCTCGACCGAGTTCCTGCCGGGTGCCGTGATCGAGCGCAAGGAGTTCGAGGCGTCCAACCGCCGCGTGCTCGCCGAGGGTGGGGAGCCGGCCGCCGGTCGTCCCGCACTGATGGGCATCACCAAGGCCTCGCTCGCCACCGAGTCCTGGCTCTCCGCCGCCTCCTTCCAGGAGACGACGAGGGTCCTGACGGACGCGGCGATCAACGCCAAGAGCGATCGCCTCGTCGGTCTCAAGGAGAACGTCATCATCGGCAAGCTGATCCCCGCCGGGACCGGCATCGCGCGGTACCGCGACATCGCGGTGCAGCCGACCGAAGAGGCGCGCGCGGCGGCCTACACGCTGCCGTCGTTCGACGACACCTACTACGGCGCCGACTCCTTCGGGGTCTCCGCCGGTGCGTCGGTGCCGCTGGACGACTTCGACCTGGGTCGCGATTACCGCTGACGCTCGTTGTCTGAGCTTGTCGGCGTCACGGTGCGCTGCGGTTTGGTGCACTGAGGTAGTGCCGGAAGGGCCGGTTCCCGTTGGGGGCCGGCCCTTTCGGCGTTCCTGGTGCTGGTGTTGGTGCCGGTGCTGGTGCCGCGAGGGGCCGGCGCTGGTGCGGGTGCTGGTGGGCCGGGCGCTGGTGCGGGTGGGTCGGGCGCTGATCGCGGACGTTCCGGTTGCATAGAGCGGCCGGACATTCCGCGGTGCTGGTGCTGGTGGGTGCCGCGGTCGTGGGCCCCCTGGTTGCGCGTCCTCGGGTCGGATAGGGCGACCGGATCATCCGCTGTACCGGTTCCGCTCGAGCGCTCCGGCTCGTCGAGCCCGTGACCGCGGACATTCGGGTCGCGCATGGCTGCAGGATGTCCCGCGTTGACGGCCGCGGACCGAGGCCGCCTCACGGGACCTGCCTCGCGGCGCACGCGGCGGAGCATGGGCGTGGCCGGCCGGTCCAACCGCCGAGCGCCAGTACCACGGCAACTTGAGCTGCGACGGCGCACGAATCTCCGACGACGTCCCGCCAGCCGTACCGCAGCGTCATGTCCCCTGCGGCGGCGGAGTGGTTGTCGCGCCGCAGGTCTCGGAACGCTTCGTCATCCGGGTGTGCCTCGCGCCCGTCGAGTTCGACGATGACCTGCCACTCGCGGTACCGGACGTCCCGGTACCTGCGACCTCCGTCTGGCCGGACCTCCGGGCGGTTGCGCACTCCGGCCGGCAGCCGATGACGGCGCTCCACGTCATGCCGGTAGCGCGCCTCCAACGGTGACGCGACACCGTCGTCGACATCGGTCAGGGCCTCGATCAGCACGCCCCGCCAGCGCATTCGGCTCCGCTGCTCGATGCTCCGGCGGAGCCGTGCGGCCGTCGTCAGGCGGCGTTGAGTGGCCCGCAGCAGGAGATCGAGCGCCACCGACTCGGTCGAGGCGCTCGTGACGTCGAGCAACGCCTCTTCCAGCCGGAGCCGAGGCGGTAGCGCCGACGGATGCCGCAACGAGAGGGCGGCGGCATTGTTGAGACCTCCTCGGCGTTCCACCCTGACGCCAGGTTGACCGCGAACCCGCCGGGTCTCCGGGACGGCGATGGTCAACAGGTCCGGCGGTTCGTCGAGCAGCGACCACAACCAGAGGGCAGAGCGCCCGGCGACTGCCGACCCAGAGCCGGCGTACAGCACGGCGGCCCAGGTCCTGCCGATGGTGTCGACGGGACCGGTGAAGGTGGCGTAGACGCCGGGAAGCATCCGCCTCCACCTGCCGGCGGCGACGTTCGCCTTCGCCTGCGTCGGGGTCAGTCCTAGCCCGACGAGCTGCCGCCTGCTGATGATCCCGGATTGCGCGTCGGCGACAGCGGACCACGGTGTGCGGTGCAGAGCGGCGGCGACGGGCATGCCCTCATCTGACAGCCCCGGGCAGGCTCAGAACGGGGCTGGGGACAACTTGCACGCTTCAGTGGATCTCGCGGGATGTGGACCATCACCGCCCTCAAAATGACTGCGGATGATCCGGCTGCTTTACGCAACTGGAGGTTCCGCGTTCGGCGCCGGCCGGGGCGGGTGGGGCTGGAGTCTGGATGTTGCGGATGATGCGGCTGCTTGACGCGACTGGAGGTTCCGCGTTCGGCGCCGAACCGGACCGGCGGGAGCATCGGCGCTTGCTGCACGGCGCGCGCGTCGGCCTCGGCGGGCAACGCACCGGAGCCTTGGTTTGTCGGTGACTGCTAGCGGGTACCGGTGCGGGGCACAGCGCAGACGAGGAACGGGTGATGCGAGTGGCTAGGGGGAGTGTCGCGGGGACAGCGCCTCCGTCAGCGCAGCTCACCCAGCCCAGCCACCACACGCGCGAGCAGCCAGCCCACAACGACCAACCACACGGCGCGGACCAGCACGGGCGGACCGTGCTCAGCCGGGCATTCGCCATTCTCGGCTCGTTCGCCAACGGGCACGCCGAGCAGACGCACGGCATGATCATGCGCGCGACCGGGTTGCCACCGGCAACGATCCACCGACTGCTCGCCGAGTTGGTCGAACGGGGAGCGGTCGAGCGGACGGCGCGAGGCCGGTACCGGATCGGGCTGCAGCTGTGGAAGCTCGGCGCGCAGGCGCCGCAGAGTCGGCAATTGCGTGACGCGGCCCTGCCGTTCCTGCAGGACCTCTTCGAGGTCACCCACGAAGTGGTTCATCTGGTGGTGCTCGACGGCGACCGCGCGTTGTACATCGAGAAGCTCGAGGCCCGCCCGGGAGTGGCGGTGCAGTCGCAGGTCGGCCGACGGCTGCCGCTGTACGCCACTGGTCCCGGTAAGGTCCTGCTGGCCCACGCTCCGCCGGCGCTGCTCGACGCGGTGATCAGCAGTGGACTTCGTCGGCAGGCGAGCGGAACCATCACCGACCCGAACCGGCTCAGGCAGGCGTTGGCTGACATCCGGAAGAATGGGTATTGCCTGTCGCGCAACGAGATGACCGACGGCGCAGCATCTGTCGCCGCGCCGCTACATGATGCGGCACAACGTGTCATCGCGAGTATCTCGGTGGTGGTGCCGAGCAGCACGCCGTCGTTGGCGCCCCTGATACCTGCTGTCCGGATGGCCGCCCTCGGTGCCTCCCGCGCGCTCGCGGAATCGACTTCCCATGAAAAGTACGCTGACACATGACTTCTGCCCAGTGGAAACAGCCATTCTGTGCCAGTGCGATTCAAAGATGTTCTCGCACAATGTTTTCCGGTGAGCGATAGGAACGCTAGACCGGCTGTGCGGGCCGGATCCACACTCCGCCCATGCGCACAGTCCGGGACGCCACCTTCGACGTGCTGCGTGATCGCGGTGGTACGACGTTCTTCTCGAACCCGGGATCGACCGAGATATCCCTACTGACTGATCTGCCCGACGACCATCATTTCATCCTGGCCCTGCACGAGGGGTCCGTCGTCGGGATGGCGACGGGCTGGGCAATCGCGCACGAGCAGCCGGCCGTCGTCATCCTGCACACCACCGCCGGGCTGGGAAACGCGGTGGGTGCGCTGGCGACGTCGCGGGTCAACCGGGCGCCGTTGGTGGTCATCGTCGGGCAGCAGGACCGGCGTCACCTCGCCCTGACGCCGTTCTTGGCGGGCCATGCGCTCGACGATCTCGCCGGGGACTACCCGGTGTGGGTCAACGAGCCCGCACGGCCGCAGGACGTTCCCGGGGCAGTGGCCCGGGCCTGGCACGAGGCGAACGGACAGCGCGGCCCCGCGCTGGTGATCGTCCCGATGGACGACTGGGCCGCTCCCGCGGACGAGTTCGGCACGGTGGCAGCGCCGAGCCGAACGGTCACCGCGGTCGCTGTGGGGACGGAGATCGCCGACGAGGTGGCCGCCGAACTGGCGGGTGCCCGATCGCCGGTGCTGGTGGTCGGTGCGGGGACCGATGACCGTGCGTCCTGGTCCGCTCTGCGGGCACTCGCGGAACGCCTGAACTGTCCGGTCTGGCAGGAGGCCTTCGGCGCGAGGGCCGGTTATCCGCAGGACCACCCGCTCTTCGCCGGCCACCTGCCGTCGGGCCGTACTCAGTTGCGCAAGGTGCTGTCCGAGCACGACGTGATCCTCGCGGTCGGCGCACCCGTCTTCCGGCAGTACCCGCACGAGCCGGGTCCGCTCGTCGAACCCGGCACCCGCATCGTGGTGATCACCGAGGACCCGGACGAGGCCAACGGAGGACCAGCGGATCTCGCCGCCATCGCCCACCCGGCGCCAGGCGCCGGTCAGCGCGGCCGGCAGCGCGCCGGCGGCGACATCGCCGTCG
>NZ_JBRIIO020000035.1:0-33295 GCF_052976845.2 Nakamurella sp. GG22
TTGGTCAGCGCCTGGACGGCCGCCGTCGGGTCACCGATGATCGAGTAGCTGATCTATCACCGACGGCTGGACCCCCCGGGCCGGTCAGCTGACGGTCCAGGTGTCCCGGCCGGCCAGCAGGGTGGCGAGATCGCCGGCACCCTGCCTCGCCACTGCTGTGTCGATCTGCGCGCTCATCGCGGAATCGTAGGTGCCGCGCCTGACGTCGCGAAACACGCCGATAGGAGTGTTGTCCAGCGTCTCGGGGTGCGACAGCCGGGACAACGCGAACGCGGTGGACGGATCTTCGTCGTGGGCGTCGTGCACCAGCAGGGCCGCCTCGCCGACCTGGTCCACGTCGACCACCTTCAGCCGGCCGGAGCTGTCCCGGAGGATCCCGCGGTGCCCGCCGATGCCGAACCGGATCGGTTTGCCGTGCTCGAGCCGGATTGTCACCTCGTCCTTGCTGGTGGCGTCTTTCAGCGGTTCGAACGCGCCGTCGTTGAAGATGTTGCAGTTCTGGTAGATCTCCACCAGCGCTGTCCCGGGATGCAGTGCGGCCGCCTGCAGCACCGACGTCAGGTGCGCACGGTCGGAATCGATGGTGCGGGCGACGAAGCTGGCCTCCGCGCCGAGGGCCACGGACACCGGGTTGAACGGGGTGTCCAGCGATCCGAGCGGGGTGGATTTCGTCCGCTTGCCGACCTCGGACGTCGGCGAGTACTGACCTTTGGTGAGGCCGTAGATCCGGTTGTTGAACAGCAGGATCTTCATGTTGACGTTGCGGCGGAGCGCGTGGATGAGGTGGTTGCCGCCGATCGACAGCGCGTCGCCGTCTCCGGTGACGACCCATACCGACAGGTCCCGGCGGGTGGTGGCCAGGCCGGTTGCGATCGCCGGGGCACGGCCGTGGATCGAGTGCATCCCGTAGGTGTTCATGTAGTACGGGAAGCGGGCGGCGCAACCGATGCCGGAGATGAAGACGACGTTCTCCCGGCGGAGCCCGAGTTGCGGCATGAAGCCCTGCACAGCGGCGAGGATGGCGTAGTCGCCGCAGCCCGGGCACCAGCGGACCTCCTGGTCGGACTTGAAATCCTTGGCTGTCTGCGGTGTGTCGGTCTTCGGGATCAGTTTCAACGACTGCGCACCGGCCAGCGACACCATCGGTGCGCGGGTGCGGGCGGGGCGCGGCTGCGCGGTCTCGGTCATCGTGCTGCTCCGTTCGTGGCGGGCACCGACGGGTCGGTGACGACGGCCACCGGGGTCTCGGCGAGGGTTTCGTGGGTGGTCTCGTCGAGGGTCTCGTGTGTGGTGTCGTCGACATGCTCGGCGGGCGGGTCGTCGGCCCCGACGGGAATTGTCGGCAACCCCATGGAGCCGAGCCGCCCGGCGCTGCCGATCACCGTCCGGACGAAGCTGCCGTCGATCACCGAGTTGATGGCGGCGACCAGTTCGTCCACCCGGAACGGCAGGCCGCGGACCTGGTTCACCCCGACCACGTCGACCAGGAACATCCCCCGCAGGAGCAGCGCGAGCTGCCCGAGGTTCATCTCCGGCAGCACCACCGTCCGATACGCGCGGAGCACAGCCTCGGTGTTCGCGGGCATCGGGTTCAGGTACCGCAGGTGCGCCTGCGCGACCGGGACCCCGGCGGCGCGGAGTTTGCGGACCGCACCGGTGATCGGCCCGAAGGTCGACCCCCAGCCGAGCACCAGCACCTCGGCGTCACCGGTCGGATCGTCGACCTCCAGCGGCGGCACGTCGACCCCGGCCACCTTCGCTGCCCGGGTGCGGACCATGTGGTCGTGGTTGGCCGGGTCGTAGGAGATCGCCCCGGAGCCGTCCTTCTTCTCGATGCCGCCGATCCGGTGCTCCAGGCCGGCCGTTCCCGGGATCGCCCACGGCCGGGCGAGGGTCTGCGGGTCGCGCAGGTAGGGCCAGAACGCGGCGCTGTCGCCCTCGCCGTGATTCGTCTCGGTCGCGAACGCGACCCGCAGATCGGGCAGTGAGTCGACGCTGGGGATCAGCCACGGCTCGGAACCGTTCGCCAGGTACCCGTCAGACAGCAGGAACACCGGGGTCCGGTAGGTGGTCGCGACCCTGGCCGCCTCCAGAGCGGCGTCGAAGCAGTCGGACGCGGAGCGGGCGGCGATCACCGGGACCGGCGCCTCGCCGTTGCGGCCGAACATCACCTGCAGCAGGTCCGCCTGTTCGGTCTTCGTCGGCAGCCCGGTCGAAGGACCGCCGCGCTGCACGTCGACGACGATCAGCGGAAGTTCGAGCGCGACGGCCAGGCCGATGGTCTCGGCCTTCAGGGCGACGCCAGGGCCGGACGTCGTCGTCACGCCCAGCGCGCCCCCGTAGGAGGCGCCGAGAGCGGCTGCCACGCCGGCGATCTCGTCCTCCGCCTGGAAGGTCCGGACGCCGAAGTGCTTCAGCGCGGACAGTTCGTGCAGGATGTCCGACGCCGGGGTGATCGGGTAGGAGCCCAGGAACAGCTCGAGCCCGGACCGTTCGGCCGCGGCCACCAAGCCGTAGGCCAGCGCCTGGTTGCCGCGGATGGTGCGGTACCGACCGGGCGGCAGCGCGGCCGGTTTGACCTCGTAGTTGACGGCGAAGCCCTCGGTCGTCTCACCGAACGACCAGCCCGCCTCCAGGGCGACCAGGTTGGCCCGCAGGATCTCCCGCTTGCCGCCGAACTTGGTCTCCAGGAAGCGCCGGGTCCCTTCCAGCGGACGGTGGTAGAGCCAGGAGAGCAGCCCGAGCGCGAACATGTTTTTCGCCCGCTCGGCGTCCTTCCGGCTCAGCCCGACCTTGCTGACCGCCTCGACCGTCAGCGACGTCAGCTTGACGGCGTGCACCTGGTAGTCGCCCAGGCTGCCATCCTCCAGCGGGCTGACGGCGTACCCGACCTTGGCCAGGTTGCGCTTGGTGAACTCGTCGGTGTCGATGATGACGGTGCCACCGCGCGGCAGGTCCGGGAGGTTCGCCTTGAGGGCGGCCGGGTTCATCGCGACCAGCACCGTCGGGGCGTCGCCGGGGGTGACGACGCTGTGGTCGGCGAAGTGCAACTGGAAGGCGGAGACACCGGGCAGGGTGCCCGCGGGGGCGCGGATCTCGGCCGGGAAATCGGGCAGGGTCGACAGGCTGTTGCCGAACGCGGCTGTCTCCGTGGTGAACCGGTCGCCGGTCAGCTGCATCCCGTCGCCGGAGTCGCCGGCGAACCGGATGATCACCTCACTGAGGGTCTCGACCGGCTTGCCCGCTGTCGTGTTGGTCATCGGGGTCTCCTGGGTGCTGGCTGCTGCAGGCTTCTCGCGGCCCATCGTGCGGGGCCGGCCGGACGTCGGTGAACACCCGAGGATGTGCCCGGAAGGCGCGGCCCCGACGCCGGCGCGATCCCACGCCACCCGTCCGGTGCAGGAACCGCCACCTCACAGGATGTCACTCACCGGGCCCGGGAATGCACCACCCCTGCTTCGGCCGGTCAGCGCGGCGGGGTGTCCGAGAGGCCCGCGCAGTCCCGTGCGGCCTCCCATTGGGTGTTGATCCGGGCGGCTTCCGCACCGGTCGCGGGCACCGGGACACCCGTGTCGTCGAGGTGGGACGGGGCGAACCGGGCGCCGGTGACCCTCGCGCCGTCGAAGGTCAGGGTGAGCACGCCGTTGTCGTCCTGCTCGTTGCCGAACGAGCGCCACCACAGGTAGTTCGACAGTCCGTAGGCGACGTAGCTGCCGTCGGATCGCCAGCCGGCGCCCTGCAGGACGTGGGCATGAGCGCCGACGACGGCCGCTGCGCCCGCCCCGGTGAGTTCGTCGGCGAGTTGCAGCTGGTCGCCGTCCGGGCAGCTCACGTACTCGGTTCCCCAGTGCAGGAACACGATGACGGTGTCGCCCGCCGCTGCCGCGGAGCGCACGTTCTCCACCAGGGCCGGGTCGAACGCGTTGGCCACGCCCGGTGAGCCGGTGCCGGCCGTCCAGGCCTCGAGCGTGTGGTCGTGGACAGCGGTGGCCGCGAAGACCGCCACATCGACACCGTTGATGGTCGCCCGGTACGGCGCGGTGGCGGCGGCGTGGTCGGCGCCCAGCCCGATCACCGGGAACCCGGAATCGGCGATGGCCGCGATGCTGTCCCGGAGGCCGACCGCGCCGTAGTCGGCCCCGTGATTGTTGGCCATCGAGGCCACGTCCACACCAGCCTGGCGGAGCGCGGTGAGCGCCGATGGCGGAGCCCGGAAGGTGAAGGATTTCGGCTCCGGCGCGCCGCCGGTGGTGATCGCCGTTTCGAGATTCACAACCGTCAGGTCGGCGGCGCCGAGCCCGGGGGCGGCGACCCCGAACGCGGTGGCCGGGTCGGCAGCCAGCCGGTCGGCGGTGCGTTCCGAGAAGTTCACGTCACCGGCGAAGTTGACGGTGAACCGCCCCGCCGGGTTGACGGCAACGGGCGGGGCGACTGTCGGATCGGGCACGACGCTGCTGACCGTGGGGGCGCCCACTGCGGAGCCGGCAGGGGCATCGGTCGCAGGAATCGTCTCCGCGGTCGGGCGGGAGTCCGGTTCGCCGACACGGGCTTCGGCCGTAGCGGCCGAGGTCAGGGCCGAGGACGCGGATCCGGCCGCCGATCGCAGTTCCTCCAGCGGCGTGGGCCCGCCGCAGGCGACCAGCACGCCCGCGGCGAGCGTGCCGGCCAGCCAGCGCCGTGCGCGCGATTCGGGGGAAGCCACCCCCGGACCTTCCCACTGCTGGTCCGGTCCGTGCCCGCGACGCGCTGTCGGGGCGGGTCAGGACCGCCAGACCTGAACCACCGACGGCCTCGGCCCGGCCCAACCACCTCCGGGCCGGTTCTGGGCAGGAGACAGGTAGTCGGGGAAGAACGAGTGCTGGTCCTCGAAGCTCCCCTCCTCACCGGGGTGCTGGACGGCCACGAACACCATCCCGTCCCGGTCGTGGATGACGGGCCCGCAGGTCTCCGCCTCGCGGGGCACGGCGAGGAACTGCTGGACGTGACCCCGTTCGCGCCCGGTCAGCGGCACCTTGAACAGCCCGTCGTTGTAACCGATGCTGCTCGGCGCGCCGTCGGTGGCGATCCACAGGTCGCCGCGCGAGTCGAAGGCCACGTTGTCCGGGCACGAGATCGGTGACACCCGCTCCCGCGGGAAGCCCGCGAAGTAGGTGGAGTCGGTGGTCGACGGGTCACCGCAGACCAGCAGCAGCGACCACCGGAAGGTGGTCGATCGGGCGTCACCGCCGTCCTCGGTGATCTCGACGATGTGCCCGTCCCGGTTGGCGTTCCTCGGGTTCGGCTCGGTCGGGCCCTCCTTGCCCTGCTTGCCACGGTCGGTGTTGTTCGTGCAGGCGACGTAGACCTTCCCGGTGCTGGGGCTGGGCTGGACGTCCTCGCAGCGGTCCATCTTGGTGGCGCCGAGCTGGTCCGCGGCCAGCCGGCAGTAGGTCAGCGCCTGCTCGGTGGAGAAGCCCGGAACCTGGCTGACGCCGTTGACGACGATCGGCAGCCAGCGACCCGTCCCGTCGAAGGCACCGTCGGACGGCAGTCGGCCTGTTCCGTCGATCTCGGCGGCCGGTGAATCGCCGGTGAACCGCGCGACGTACAGCGAGCCCTCCGTGAGCAGTGTCTTGTTGAAGGCCCGCGCCCGCCGGCTGCTGCCCTTCCGCATCGTGCGGCGGGAGACGAATTTGTACAGGTAGTCGAAGCGCTCGTCGTCGCCCATGTAGGCCGCGACGTGGCCGGACCGGCCGACGATGACGTTCGCACCCTCGTGCTTGAACCGGCCGAGCGCGGTGTGCTTGACCGGCGCCTCGCCCGGCTCGAACGGGTCGAGCTCGACGATCCAGCCAAACCGGTTGGGCTCCAACTCGTTGCCGGCGACCCGCGCGTCGAATCGGGGATCGATGCTCTCCCACCCGTAGGTCGACGGCTTGTCGGCCAGCCCGTAGCGGCCCAGTTCGGGTGAGGCGGACGACGGTGCGGCGGTGCGGAAGTAGCCGTTAAAGTTCTCCTCGCCGGAGAGCACGGTGCCCCACGGAGTGGTGCCCCCGGCACAGTTCCCGAGCGTTCCCAAAATGGTCCGGCCCGCCGGGTCCGCGGCCGTGCGGAGGATCGGCGCGCCGGCGAGCGGTCCGGCGACGGTGAACGGGGTGTTCGCGGTGATCCGGCGGTTGTAGCGGCTGCCCACCGTGTAGGTCCAGGGCGTCCCGGGCCGCCGGCGGTGCAGGTGGACGACCGACATGCCATGGGCTGCCTGGGCGATCCGGCGCTGCTCGTCGATGGCTGCCGGGTCGGTGGTGGCCGGAAACATGATGTTCGGGTTGACGTATTCGTGGTTGCAGACGAGCAGGGCCTCCCGGCCAGCGGTACCGGGGATGACGATGACGTCGGTGTAGTCGTTGTTGTAGCCGAATTGGCGTTCCTGCCGGGCCGGGCTCTGCCGGGTGACGTCGAAGCTGTCGGTGGTATCGAACAGCGGATCGCCCCAGCGGATCACCGGCCGCCAGTCGAATCCGGTCGGAACGGTGAACGCATCGACCGTCGCCGGCACCGGATCGATCGGCGTGAAGGGCAGCGGGCCGCGCGCCCCGCCGTTGAGCAGTGCCGGCGCCGCACCGGCAGTCGCGGTCTCGTCCGCTGCCGCGGGCTGTGCCCCGACCTGTGCACCGACCAGCAACGTCAGGGCGCCCACGCCGGCGCCGCGCAACATCGTCCGACGGCTCAGCGCGCTCGACGCGACCTCCCGGAACGTCGGATTGTCGGTGACGTTCGGGATCGGCTTGGAACAGGCGTCATCGCACTTCAGATGGCAGGTGACGGCACTGCGCTTGCCCTTGGTATGGCCGAGCATCGGAAGATCACGGCGGGCGGACACATCGGTCACGGGGACTCCTCGGCGGCGTTGGCAGGTCGGCGAAATGGCCGATCACGCACACGGTAGGAATCGTCACGCTCTGTCGGGCGCCCTACAGATGAGCAGTCGGTGAACTGTCGGTGACGGAAGCCGTTGCGACACTTGGACTTTTGCTCTCAACACGGGAGGAATCGGACGCGCCGCGTCGACGCGACAGGAGCGCCGGCAGGGAGGGCACGGTGAACCGGTCCGCGGCGTCCTCCAGCACACCCCCGGAGGGGTCGTCGTCACCCGTCATCCGCACCAGGTCGCCGGCGGGCCGGAGGATGTCCCGGATCACCAGGAAGATCAGCACCAGCAGCAGGGCGTCGCGCAGCAACGCCGCGTTGATGAACGGGTAGATCGACAGGCCCTTGTTGGCCACGCCGGCGAACGACAGCATCAGCAGAACCCAGACGATCGCCTCCGAGGCCTGCCACAGCAGCAGTGGTCGCCACCGGGGCAGCGCGAGCACGGCCAGCGGCAGCAGCCACAGCGAGTACTGCGGCGACCACACCTTGTTCGTCAGCAGGAAGGCGGCGATCACCAGGAAGGCCAGCTGAGCGAACCGCGGCCGGCGCTGCGCCGACAACGCCAACCACCCGATCGCGGTGCAGGCCAACAGGAACAGGCCCAGCGAGAGGAGGTTGACCAGAGTCGGGGCATCAGCGCCCGGGGCGGCGTCCCAGATCTTCGAGCCGGTCAGCGTGGCGTAGATGAAATACCAGGAGTCGTACTCCGGCGGGCGCTCCGAGTTCAGCCGGATGAACTCGTACCAGCCGTCCGGGTACAGCAGCCGGACCGGGACGTTGATGACCAGCCAGACCACCGCTGCGGCGGCCGCGGACCGGCTCCAGGCGCCCATCTTCCCGGTCCGCAGGCAGAGCACCAGCAACGGCCCGAGCAACAGGATCGGATACAGCTTGGCCGCGGCGCCCAGTCCGATCAGTGCGCCGGCCAGCACCGGTCGTTTGCGCGCCCACGCCAACATCGCCGCCGCGGTGATACCGATCGCGAGCAGGTCCCAGTTGGTGAAGGCGTGCACGACCAGCAGCGGGGACAGGCACATGATCGCGGTGTCCCAGACCCGGCGTCGGGCGATCCGCGCCGTCGATGCGACCGCCCACAGGTACATCAGGCCGAGGAAAATCGCGCCGATGGTGAAGTAGGCGGCGACGTCGAGCGGCACCGGCAGGATGCCGCTGGATTGCGCGAAGTTGACGTAGCGGCTGGAGATCTGGGCCACCGCCCACATCCAGTAACCGGTGACGACGGGGTACTCCATGTAGCGGGTCTCGCCGTTGTCCTCCCACGACGTCGCGTAGGGCAGGTCGCCCTTGTCCAGCAGGTGGCTGCCGAACAACGGGACGGCGTCGTTGTAACAGGCGGTGATCCACGGCCGCTGCCCACCCTGATCGAGGGTGACGCCGCCCGCCCCGTTGGGACCCTGCTGGATGCAGGCCGACTTGAACAGCCAACCGCAGATCAGCACGGCGATGGCCATCAGCAGGCACACCCGCAACGGCGTGAAGATCGTCGCGCGGCCCACGAGCGCGTGCCGGCCCATCGGGCCACCGATCGCGTCACTCGCCCGGCGGACGGTGGGATCGGTCCAGCTGGGGATGACCCGGTCCGTGGCGGTCAAGGACGCCGACCGAGCGAGCGCCGCGGCCGGCGCGGGATGGTCGGCGCGTTCCTCCGCGGGCTCGGGCGCGGGCTCGGACCGTTCCGCGGGCGCGGAGTGTTTCGCGGGCTGGGAGTGTCCCGCGGGCTCGGACCGTTCCGCGGGCTCTGCCGCCGCGGGAGCGGGGGCCGACGCCGGCTGATCTGCCGCCTCGGGCGATCGGTCGTCCGGGGGCACGTCGGTCACGGGCGCGATGCTACTTGCCGCATTCGCCCAGAACCGGTAGCCAGTGCACGGGGGCGTCCGGTCCGGGCACCGCCCCGAGGACTGCCTGGGCGAGAGGAGCCGCGGTGACGGGTGAACCGAGAACCCCCTTGCCACGGCCCTCCCCTGCCATCAGGGTGCTCGGATCGATCGAACTGGGCGGTACCGACGGCGGGGTGACCATCGGGTCGGGGCGCTCGCGTCAGGTGCTGGCGATCCTGACGGTGCACGCGAACACGGTGGTCAGCACGGACCGGCTCGTCGAGCTGCTCTGGGCGGACGACCCGCCGGCGAATCCGGAACCCGCCCTGCACACGGTGATCTCCAGGCTCCGGCGGCTCCTGGCGGGTGCCGGCCTGGCGGACCGTCTGCAGAGCAGGGCACCGGGTTACCTGCTGAACCTGACCCCCGCGGACACCGACGCCGGCGCGTTCATCGACCTGGTCGACCGCGCCGTCCGGAACCGCGGCGGTCCACTCGAGTCCGATCCGGGCCGGTCGGCGGCCGACCTCGACGCCGCGCTCGCACTCTGGCGGGGACACCCGTACGCGGAGTTCGCGGATCTTCCGTTCGCCGCGCCGGAGGTGGCCCGCCTCGAGGAGTACCGGAGCGCGGCGGCCGAGCACCGGATCGAACTGGCGTTGTCGTTCGGCGAGGTCGCCGCCGCAGTTCGGCTGTCGGAGGCCGAGGTCGCCAGGAATCCGATGCGGGAACGGCCGCAGGGGCAGCTGATGCTCGCCCTGCACCGGGCCGGCCGGCAGCCGGACGCCCTGGCCCGCTTCCACGAGTTCCGCCGGGTCCTCGACGACGAACTGGGGCTGTCGCCGTCCGCGGAACTGGCCCGACTGCACGAGCGAATCCTGCGGCACGATCCCGACCTCACCCGCCCCGACCACACACCGTCGCCCACCGACGGGGCACCGCCCCGCAGCGCCGGCAACCTGCCGGCCCCACAGCCGCTGATAGGCCGCGACGCGGAGATCGAGCAACTCGGACGGCTGCTGACCAGCGATCGGCTCGTCGTCGTCACCGGCCCGGGCGGTGTCGGGAAGACCCAGCTCGCGCTCACGGCGGCCGGCCCGGCCACGGCGCACTTCCCGGACGGCGCCTGGTTGCTGGAGCTCGCGGCGTTGCAGGACGGCAGCGCCATCACCGACTTGATCTCGACCGAACTGCGGGTCAGCGCGGTGGCCGACCGGTCGGCGCACGACCGGTTGCTTGACTACCTCGGCACCCAACGCTGCCTGCTCGTGCTGGACAACTGCGAGCACCTCGTCGACAACGTCGCCGATCTCGTCGCCGCGGTGTTGGATCGCTGTCCAGGGGTGCATGTCCTGGCCACTTCGCAGGTGCCGCTGAATCTGCCGGTGGAGTCAACCTTCCCGCTGGCGCCGTTGCCGGTGGCGGCGTCCCGGTCGTCGCCGGCCGTGCAGCTCTTCCTCCAGCGCGCCCGCCGGGGCGCACCGGAGCCGCAGGCCGCCTCCGACATCCCAGCGATCGCCGAGCTGTGCCGCCGGCTGGACGGGCTCCCGCTGGCCATCGAGCTGGCCGCCGGCTGCGTCCGGACGATGACGCCGAGCGAGTTGGTCGCCCGACTGCCCGACCGGCTCCACCTGCTGCGCAACACCAACCGGCTGGCGGCGGACCGGCACCGCACGATGCGGGCGGTCGTCGAGTGGTCCTACGACCTCCTTGATCCCGTCGAGCAGGAAGTGTTCGACCGGCTGTCGGTCTTCTACGGAGCGTTCGACACCGCTGACGCCGCCGCCGTCTCCAGCCGCTCGGAAGCCGATGCACTGGAGGCACTGTCGTCACTGGTGGACCGTTCGATGGTGCGATCCGCCCGGAACCACCGTGGCTCGACCGTGTTCTCGTTGCCGGAGACGCTCCGGACCTTCGGCGTCCAGCGGCTGATGCAGCGCGGAGTCGACGACGAAGCACATGCGGCACACGCGGACCGACTGCTCCGCTTGGTCGAGTCCGCGGACGGGCAGCTCTCCGGCATGAACCCCGGGCCGTGGGTGCGGGAGGTCGCCGACCGCTTCGACGACCTGCGCATCGCCCATTCCTGGGCGCTCGAGCACGACCTGCCGCTCGCGCTGCGGTTGGTGACCGGGCTTGTCGACTGGCTCGAGTTGACCATGGTCTCGGAGCTGGTCGGCTGGGCCGAGGCGACCGCCCTTCGATCGATCACCGCGGGGCTCGACGGGCCGGAGGCCTCGGGCCGGACCGTCATCGCACTGTCGATGGCGGCCGCCGGCGGGCGGTTCGGCGGGGACTTCCCGCAGGCCGAGCGGCTGGCCGAGCAGGCGCTCGGTCTCGCGCCTGCGACGGACGACCCGGTCCGCCGGTTCCCGATCTACACACTGGCCGAGATCAACCTCTATCGCGGCCGGCTGGCCGAGGCGCGGGGCCAGGCCGAACGGGTCCGCCGGCTCTCCGGCTCGGTGGACCTGCTGCGTGCCGGCTGGTGCCGCATGCACCAGGCACTCGCCGATGCCTACCGCGGCGACGTCGAGGCCGCGCTGGCCGTCGGCGAACAGCTGCTGGCCGAACGGCCGAAACCGGCGGTGACCCACGCATGGGCGCAGTACACGCTCGGTGAGGTGTTGTTGGCGCTCGACCCGCTCCGGGCGGCCGTCCTGCTGGAGGCGGCGATCGCGGCGGCACGGCGGCACGGTGACCGGTTCCTCACCGGCGTCGCACTGGTTTCCGCGGCGTCCGTGCGGGTCCGTGGCGCGGATCCGCTGCCGGCGGTGCCGATGCTCCGCGAGGTCGTCGAGCACTGGCATCGGCAGGCCGACTGGACTCATCAGTGGACCACCTTCCGGGTCGTTGCCGAGCTACTCGTCCGGCTCGGTCGGGACGAGCCGGCGGCGGTGGTGCTGGGTGCGCAACGGTGGGGTCACCGGGCCGGGACGGTGTTCGGCCAGGACGCCGAGCGTCTCGACGTCCTGGCCGGAACACTGACCGATCGGCTCGGTGCGGAGCGGCTGCGGGAGTTGATGCTGCGAGGCGGCCAGCTGTCCGACGCCGAGCTGCTCGACACCGTCCGCGACGCACTGACCGCCGCGGCCGGTCCTCAGCAATCCGCCGGGTCGAGCCGGTAGAACCGCCACAGCAGGTTCTCGATCGGCAGCTCGGTGGTGGTGAAACCGGCGGCGCGCGCCCACTGGCGCACGGTCGAGGCACGCAGCACGGTGCCGTTCGCGGTGGTCTGCGACTCCGCCATCGTGGCCGGCAGGCAGTGCAGCACGCTGGCCGCGTGCATCAGCCTGTCCACCTCACCGGCGGGTGCCTGGAACTCGTCGGCGACGCGCTCGTCGGCGACGAGCACGGCTCCACCGGACGCGAGCAGGTCACGCGCCGCCCGCAGGCTGCCGACCGGATCGCCCATGTCGTGCAGTGCCTCGAATACCGTGACGAGCTGGTACCCGCCGGCAGCAGGCGGCAGGTCGGTGGAGTCGGAGGCGTTGCCCAGGGTGAAGCGCACCCGATCGGACACACCGGCTTGCACGGCCGCGGCTCGCGCCTCGACGACGGACGCGGAGTCCATGTCGATCCCCTCGACGGTCACCCTGGGGAACGCCGTCGCGATCGCGGTGCTGGAATGACCGACCCCGCAGCCGACGTCGAGCACGCAACCGCCGGCTCGCAGCCGCTGGGCGATGTCCGGCAACTGGTCGATCCAGCCGACCAGTTCGTTGACGAACATCGGCCTGTTGCCCAGCGAGATGCCGTGCCGGAGCTCCGCACCGAACTGCTCGAACGAGACCCCGGCTCCGGTCCGGTAGGCGTCCGCGACGGCGGGCAGCGTCATACCGAGGCCGGTCAGGAAGGGCGCGAACGCGATCAGATTGGCCGGATGATCGGCGTCCAGCAACACCGGCACATGGGCCACTGGCAGCTCGAACCTGCGGGTGGTCGCGACGGCTGTCTCGTCGGCGACGTCGACAAGCCCTCCGGCCGCCTGCTGTTCGAGCCACTCGCGGGCGTACCGCTCGCTGATCCCGGCCGCGGACGCCAGTTCCGTGCTGGTGGCCGGCCCGTGCGCTGCCAGCGCCGCGTACAGGCCCAACCGGCGACCCAATTCGACGGTGAGCAACTCGGCCCCGGCGACGAACGACCCGAAGAGCCGCTCGACCAGGGCGTTCGTCCGCTGTTCGGCCGGTTCCGCGGTGTCCGTGGGTTGACTCTCGTCGGCCTGTCTCGCACTGTCTCGCTCGAGGAGTTCGGTCATGGCGGTGTGCCCCTTTCGGTGTGCCGCCGACGGTGTGCCGGCGTTCTACCGAGACGCTAGGGACGGGCCCTTTCGGCTCCCTGTCAGCTCGCTGTCAACTCCCACTGGAGCGACACTCCCACGGGCACAGCAGATCTCACTTGACGGCGCGGCGGCGGCGAGGCGCGGTGTCGCCCTTCGAGCCCATCACGAAGGACGCGACCAGGTGGTTCCAGGAGCAGGTGCGGCAGACCTCCACCTGATAGACCGAGAACTCACCGAACGAGCCGGCCATCGTCTCCAGTTCCGCGGGCACCCGGGCGGACCCGGCCATGTGCTTGATCTCGTCGCCGTAGACCCAGTACACGTGGGTCAGCGATTCCTTGCGGCAGAGCGGGCACGCGGTCTGGGTCGGGACGCCGTGGAATTTCGCGGCCCTGACCAGGTACGGCGAGGCGTCACACACCTCGGCGACACCGGTTCTGCCCGAGCGGACTTCGGCGAGCAGCGCCCTGCGCTGCAACGCATAGTCGACAAGTCCGCGCTGGGTCCGCACCCATCCAGAGTACGCGGGGGGGAATGACGCACTCCGGCCTCCCAATGGGTGAACCGGACAACGACGCAGTGCGATGGACAGGCTGAGCGAGACCGCGCTACCGGTTGCGCTTGCGGACGGGATGGGACCCGAACGCCGGACGACTGAACCGGCGGCGCCTGCGGGCAGCAGCGGCAGTGGCGGATGGGATGCCGTGATCGCCGGTTGCCCGGATCTCCGGGGCGAGGGGGTGCTCGGGACCGTAGACGTCGAGGAGCGCGACGACCACCGCGGCGATCGGGACACCGATGATGGCGCCGATGGGTCCCCAGATCGCCGCCCCGAGGAAGACCGCGCCCAGGGCAACGGCCGGGTTGACGTCCATCGTCCGTTGCGACACGTGCGGGGTGAACAGGTAGGTCTCGATCTGCTGGTAGATCACCGAGAAGATCAGGATCCACAGCGCGGTGATCGGCTCGGCCGCCAACGCGACGACGATCGGCACGGCGATGCCGATGTAGGTGCCGACCAGCGGGATGAACTGCGCGGTGAGGCCGACCAGCAGGGCGAGCGGCAGCCAGCCCGGGAGATTGACGAAGTAGAAGAAGACGCCGTAGAAGAACGACGAGATGGCGGACAGCACCACCTTCGAGGCGACGTAACCGCCGGTCTTCTCGGTGGCGATCTGCCAGAGCTCACCCAGCACCAGCTGCCGTTCGTGCGGCATCCACACCGCGAGCCGCTGCACCAGGCCCGGCCCGGCACCCGCGATGTAGAACGAGAAGACGACGACCGTGATCAGGTCGAACAGGACCGAGGCAAGCGAGCCGAATACTCCGATCACGCCGCCGCCGAGGTCCTCGGCGAACTTCTGCACGTCCGCCGCCTCGAGCTGCAGGCTCGAGGTGATGGTGGCCGGATCGATCGTCAGGCCGAACGTCTCGTTGAGCTGGGTGGCGACCCGCTCCACCACCGCCGGCCCCTGGCTGACCAGCTGGCTGGCCTGCTGGAACGCCGTCGTGCCGAACAGCACGAAAAGGCCCACCAGGATCAGCAGCGAGGTCCCCCCGACGATCCCCGTCGCGACACCCCTACTCGTGCCGCGGCTGACGAACCAGCGGATGGCCGGCTCGGCGGCGATCGCCACCAGCCAGGCCAACAGGATCAGGAACAGGAAATGCCTGGCCGACCCGAGGACGGAGACGCCGATCAACCAGGCCGACACGATCAGCAGGATGCGGATGGTCGCGCGCTGGATGTCGTGCAGGTCCATCCGCACCCGCATCACCGGCTCGGCCGGCTTGGCGGGTTGATCAGCGGTCGGTGGGGTGCCGTTCGTTGCGGTGCCGTTCGTTGCGGCGCCGTTCGATGCTGTGCCGTTCGATGCCGTGCCGTTCGGTGCGCTGCCGGTGGGCACCGAGCCGTTGGGCTGTGAGCCGTGTGCCGCTGAGCCGTTCGGCGCCGGGTCGGTGACGGCAGATTCGGGGACGCCCGGATCGGTGCCTGCGGGGTCGGGACCGGCGGGTTCGGGCGCACCGGGGTCGGGAACGGGGACCTCTCCCGCCGGGGTCGCGCCCGTCGACGAGTGCGGATCGATTCTCGCCACCTGCTGCCGCCCTCCGGCCGGTCCTGCGTGTTCTGCTTCATGTTCCCCGCCACGCGCACGTTCGACGTCCGACGCGGCTCGGATCACACGAGCACCAGCGCAATCAACATACCGAGGGAACTGTCCTCCGACGCGCCAATCCACCTTCGCCGCTGATGTATCGTGGCGATATAGTTTGCGGAGATAGCTGGTGGAGATAACCACCATGCATCAACAGGACCGCCCGGTCGAGGAGGTGAGCACCGTGGTCAAGGAGACGTCCACTGTTTTCGAACTCGCCGTGCTCGGCCTGCTCAGCGAGTCGCCCATGCACGGGTACGAGCTGCGGAAGCGGCTCAACCTCACCCTCGGTTCGTTCCGGGCGTTCAGCTTCGGTTCGCTATACCCGACCCTGCGCCGGCTACACACGGCGGGGCACATCGCGACCGAGGACCCGGTGACGGACGTCGACGCCGTCCCGCTGTCGTCCAAGCGATCAAGGGTGACGTACCGGATCACCGCCGAAGGCAAGGAACGGCTCGCCGAACTGCTCGGCGACACCGGTCCGCAGTCCTGGTCCGACGACGGGTTCGGCGTGCATCTCGCCTTCTTCGCCACCACCACCTCCGACGCCAGGATGCGCATCCTGGAGGGCAGGCGGCGGCGGGTCGAGGAGCGCCGCGAGGGCCTTCGGTCAGCGGTCACCAAGGCCGCGGAGCGGCTGGACACCTACACCGCAGAACTCCACCAACTCGGTCTCGAGGCCTCGGACCGTGAGGTGCGCTGGCTCAACGAGCTGATCGACCAGGAACGCCAGGGAGCCTCGAAACGGAAGGCGCCGCCCCCCGGCTGACCACCCGATCCCGTTTCGGGCGGTTCCGCCGAGAACCTGCCGAGAAGGCCTACCCCCCCCCCCCCAGAACCTGCACCAGTCCGACACCGAACCGATCCCGGCGGCCGCATCGCACCGCCATCACCAGGAGGAATACATGGGTACTCCCCGTACGAAAATCCGCACCGCGATCATCGGGGTCGGCAACTGCGCGTCATCGCTCGTCCAGGGCGTCGAGTACTACAAGGATGCCGTTCCCGGCACCAAGGTCCCCGGCCTCATGCACGTCCAGTTCGGCGACTACCACGTCTCCGACCTGCAGTTCGTCGCCGCGTTCGATGTCGACGCCAAGAAGGTCGGCTTCGACCTTGCCGACGCGATCGGCGCCAGCGAGAACAACACGATCAAGTTCGCCGACGTCCCGCCGACCGGCATCACCGTCCAGCGCGGCAACACCCTGGATGGGCTGGGCAAGTACTACCAGCAGACGATCACCGAATCCCCCGCCGATCCGGTCGACGTCGTCGCAGCGCTGCGCGAGGCACAGGTCGACGTCGTGGTGTGCTACCTGCCCGTCGGCTCCGAGGACGCCGTCAGGTTCTATGCGCAGTGCGCCATCGACGCCGGGTGCGCCTTCGTCAACGCACTCCCGGTGTTCATCGCCGGCACCCCCGAGTGGGCCGAGAAGTTCAGGGCCGCAGGCCTTCCGGTGATCGGCGACGACATCAAGTCGCAGGTCGGCGCCACCATCACGCACCGCGTGCTGGCCAAGCTGTTCGAGGATCGCGGCGTCATCCTGGAGCGGACGATGCAGCTCAACGTCGGCGGCAACATGGACTTCATGAACATGCTCGAGCGGGATCGCCTCGAGTCCAAGAAGATCTCCAAGACCCAGGCCGTGACGTCGCAGGTCGACCGTGATCTCGGCGCCCGCAACGTGCACATCGGACCCAGCGACTACGTCGCCTGGCTGGACGACCGCAAGTGGGCCTACGTCCGCCTCGAGGGTCGCGCGTTCGGCGACGTCCCGCTGAACCTGGAATACAAGCTCGAGGTGTGGGATTCGCCGAACTCGGCCGGCGTCATCATCGACGCCGTGCGGGCCGCGAAGATCGCCAAGGACCGCGGCATCGGGGGACCGATCCTGTCGGCGTCGTCGTATTTCATGAAGTCGCCGCCGGTGCAATACCCGGACGATCAGGCCCGCGACAACGTGGAGAAGTTCATCGCCGGCGAACTCGACGGCTGATCTCAACGGGCGTTCGGCGCACCCAGCCGCACATCGAAGACAGGGCGGACGTCCTGCAGTGCGGCCGGCGGGGTGACAGCCGAGCGGTCGATGACGCGGTTCCATCGGACCCGTCGGCGATGGATGGTCGACATCCCGCCGGCGGGTCCGAACTCGTAGTCGCCCAGCACCGTCCCCGTCAGCAGTCGCGCGCCTCCGTCGATCAGTACGGCCACCTCGTCGCCGACGTTGATCTCGGTCAGCAACCGGGACAGTGCGAGCAGCGGTCGGGTGACCCGCCGGCCCGGCGGGGTGGCCAGCTGACGGAGGCCCGCCAGGTCCAGCCCCGAGGCGTCGACCGTCACCCCGGAAACTGACCCCAACGCGACAACTCCCTCGTCGAGGAACACTCCGAGGGCCTCCGGTGACTCCGGCCGCACCACCCAGAGCCGGCCCCCGACCGCCGACCCGTCGGGAACCGCTGAGTCAACGGCCGAGTCAACGGCCGCATCACCGGGGTCGGGCTCCGGCCAGAAGTAGTCGAGATCGTCGGGCACGTCGGTGAAGTAGCGACCGTAGTGCAGCGGGTTCTTCCCGAGCAGCTTGCTGCGGTGCGACCGGTGCAGCCGCTCGTCGCCCAACCATCCCGGGAGCCTGCCTGCTGCCGCGAGATCGTCCTGTCCGATCCCCACCACCTCGGGCGCGAACTCGGCGATCTGCGGACCGGTCGTATCCGGGAACCCCCGCTCCCTCCAGTGCGCGACGCTGATCAGCCCGTACAACGCCAGCGCGTCGACCCGACCGCACCACATCCGTACTGCCGGATGATTTCGCCAGCCGTACTCCGGCAGGGTCAACGCCCGCAGGATCTGCAGCGTCTCGACCCGCTGCTTGCCGAGCCGCGCGGTGTCCAGCACGGCGATCGACGCGGCGAAGTCCGCATAGGGAAGAAAGGTTTGCACCCGAATTCATTGCCCCGGCGGCGCTGGTCCGACACCTGTCGGAGAATCCTCCGATCGATTAGTTTGACGTGCTCATCAGATGGGTATCGCCAGCAGATCATCGCCCAGTGCTGCAATGCCGCGGTGCAGGCGGCCCGACCGATCCGAAGGGTGGACACCGTGGCAGGTTCTGAAGGGCATGCAACAACAGCGGCCGCGACCGACGATGGCGACCACCAGCTGAAACGGGTGATGGGCCCGAAATTGCTGCTGCTGTTCATCGTCGGCGACATCCTCGGGACCGGCGTCTACGCACTGACCGGTGACGTCGCACAAGAGGTCGGCGGGGCGGCCTGGCTGCCGTTCCTGGTCGCGTTCGCGGTCGCGACCATCACCGCCTTCAGCTATCTGGAACTGGTCACGAAATATCCGCAGGCGGCCGGCGCGGCGCTCTACACGCACAAGGCGTTCGGCGTGCATTTCTTCACCTTCCTGGTCGCCTTCGTGGTGATGTCGTCGGGGATCACCTCGGCGTCCACCGCGTCCCGGGCATTCGCCTCGAACCTCGTCGAGGGGTTCAAGCTGGATGTCGGGGACTGGGTGATCATCGTCATCGCGCTGGCCTTCATGGCGCTGGTCGCGATCGTGAATTTCCGCGGCGTGGGCGAAAGCGTCAAGGCGAACGTCGTTCTCACCTGCGTCGAGCTGTCCGGGCTGCTGCTTGTCATCCTGGGGGTTTCTTCGCGGTGTTCGGCGGTGACGCGGACTTCTCGCGTGTCGTCGCCTTCAACACCCCGGAGGACAAGGGCATCTTCCTCGCGGTGACGACGGCGACCTCGCTGGCGTTCTTCGCCATGGTCGGCTTCGAGGACTCGGTCAACATGGCCGAGGAGACAAAGGATCCGGTGCGGATCTTCCCGAAGGTGATGCTGACCGGGCTGACGATCACCGGCGTCATCTACGTCCTGGTGTCCATCGTCTCCGTCGCGCTGGTTCCGGTCGGCGAACTCGCCGCGAGTGACACTCCACTGGTCGAGGTGGTGAAGGCCGGGGCGCCCGGACTGCCGATCGACACGCTGCTGCCGTTCATCTCGATGTTCGCCGTCGCCAACTCTGCGTTGATCAACATGTTGATGGCCAGCCGGCTGATCTACGGCATGGCCAGGCAGCGCGTCCTGCCGCCGGTGCTCGGCATGGTCCATCCGACCCGTCGCACGCCGTGGACCGCGATCGTGTTCACAACCCTGCTGGCCTTCGCGTTGATCACCGTGGTCTCGCTGACCAATCCGGACTCGCTGCAGACCCTCGGCGGGACAACCGCTCTGCTGCTGCTCGCCGTGTTCGCAGTGGTCAACGTGGCCGTGCTGGTGCTGCGCAAAGACAAGCCGAAGGGCAAGCACTTCCGGGCGCCGACGGTGCTGCCGTTCATCGGGCTCGCGACGTGCCTGTACCTGGTGACGCCTTTGTCCGGCCGGGCATCGTCGCAGTACGTCATCGCCGGTTGGTTGCTGCTTCTCGGGGTGGTGCTGTTCTTCGTCACGGTGCTGATCAACCGCCGGCTCGGCATCTCGCCGAGCCGCTACCACGACACCTCCGCGCTGGACGGGCACGGTCCCGACGACTGAGCGGCTCGATCAGCCGGTCCTGATCGACTCGGCAATCTGCACCGGGTGGCTCAGCGGCAGGCCGTAATGCGTTGCACCATCGATGATCTCGATCCGCGCCTGCGGGAGCCGACGGCTTGCGTTCCTGGCGATCCGGCGGACCGGGTGCACCCGGCTCCGTCCGGCGAGGACGACCGTCACCGGCATGTCGACAGCGGCCAGCGCCGTCGGTGACGGCACCTTCGTCGGCACCGTCGGCGCGTTCCCGAACCCGTCCGCCGCAAGTGTCGCCAGCTCCAGCCAATCGGGATCGAGGGTGGCGCCGTTGTTCTCCCAGATGATCAGCGACCTTGTTCGTGCCGACGACGCGCGCAGCAGCGACGGCACCGCGTGGAGCAGGTAGGCCGGCGCCAGCGGTCCGAACGTCATCGTCGGGTCCAGCAGGATGAGCCGGTCCACCCGGCCGGGCCTGCTCTGCGCGTAGTGCAGGGTGATCCAGGCCCCGTAGGAATGACCGCAGAACCCGGCCGTGCCGAGCCCGAGTCCGTCCAGGACACCGTCGATCCAGCGCACCAGGTCGTCAGGGGTCGAGATGGCCAGCTCCCCCGCGGTGCTGCCGCCGGCGTCGCCCGGGACATCGACAGCGTAGCAACGGATGTCGCCGCCGAGCTGCCTGACGAGCTTGATCCACTCCGCCGAGCTGGCCCGGTAGGCGTGCAACAGCACCAGCGGCGGCGCACCCTCCGGGCCGGACGCCCGGACGCGGGTGGTGCCGTACGGCGACGGCAGGTCCAGCACCTCCGAAGGTCCGGGCCATTCCTGCAACAGGCGGTCATAGGCCGCGGCGAATGCCGCGCGGGCGGCGGCGCGGGCGCCCTCATCGGTGCTCATGCGCTCTTGGTACCCGGGCTCGGGCACCTCCACCCCCCGCGCGAATGGCTCGCCGCGGGGCCACGACTCCAGGAAAGGATCAGTCGTGACCGATCTGCTCGGTGAGCTCGCACGGGCGGGTGACGGCACCGCATCGGTGACGTTCGATCGTTATCACGACACCGACCCCGCCGACCTGTGGGACGCGGTCACCGACCCGACACGGCTGGCCCGCTGGTTCGCACCGGTCGAGGGCGACCTGCGGGAGGGTGGCACCTTCGTCATCCGCTTCGACGACGCCGACACCCCTTTGTGCCGGGTCGTCGCCTGCGACGCTCCGCGCGGCTTCAGCTGGGAGTGGCCACAACCGACCACGAGATCAATTGTCGAGGTGCAGGTCGCCGCGGAGGGATCCGGCAGCCGGCTGCGGGTGGTGCACAGCAGACTGACCGAGACCAGCGCCCCGGACTATGCGGCCGGCTGGCAGGCCTACCTGCAGGCGCTGGAGGCGCACCTGGACGGCCGGGACACCGGCGACTGGTGGGAGCGGTTCGCCGCGACGAGGGCGGCCTACGCCGCTGCCCGGTGGTAGCCGACGGCTGCCGCTAGTTTGACGAGGTGGCTGTCGAGGATCGGACCGGGTCGGTGGCCTTTTCCGCGTCGATCGGCGGCGTCGCCGGGGCAGCGCTGGCAGCGTCCCGCGGCCGGTGGGCTGCGGTGGCCGGGGCCGGTGTCGGAGCCTCGGCCATGGTGCTGGCCGACCGGCTCGCGCGCCGGGTGCAGCGGCCGGGCGAGATTCCGCCGTTGTGGTCGCGGATCGCCGCCAGCGCCGCCCTGGTGGCTCCGTTGGGGTGGGCCGCCGAACGGCTGGCCGGCGCCGGGCCGATGGCGGTTGCCACCGCGACCGGCTCACTCGCCGGGCTACTGGGCATCCGGCCGCAGAAGGTGCTGCTGGGCCCGCTGTTCGGGGCGGCCGCCGGCCGGGCGTTCCTGCTGCGCCGATCACCCACCCCGGCAGCCGTGGTGGCCGCTGCCACGATGGTCGGCTACCGGCTCGTGTCGCCGATGGTGTTCCGCACTGCGCAGGTCAGCCTGCTCGCCGACCGGGTCGCCGCCGACGATCTGCCGTTCGTGGTTCCGCGCGCCGCGCGCTCCAGGTACGTGGGCACCGGTTACCTGGGTGAGCTGGCGAATGACCTCGGCGGCAGCTACGTCGCCGATGCCGCAGACGTCGGCATCGTGGCCTCGCTGGACGCGCTGGCCGGCCCCGAGTTCGATCCGGCGGCAGTGGACCCGAGAGTTCGGGAGTTCTACGAACACACGACGCGGTTCCGGCTCGACATCGAGCCGCAATGGCGGATGTGGGTGCGACCTGGCTACCTGCTGTACCGGTCGATCGTCGCGCGCCCCATCGGGCAGGCCAACGTCCCGATGAATCAGCGGGAGACCCAACGCGGCATCCGCAGCCGGATCGACACCATCACCCTGCCCGACCAGCGGGACATCACCGTCCGCGGCTGGATCCGGTCCTTCGCCGACACCGACGAACCCATCTTCGTCGGGATCTACACCACCTACCGGGAGAAGGACCGGGGGTACGTCAGCGTGGGATTCCCGGTGCCGCAGGGGAGTTTCACCGCCACCCTGCTGCCGCGTGTCCGTCCCGGCGGCGGACTGGTCTTGACCAGCCGCGGCGACGGGCTCGCCCATCCCGGCCATTACCTCACCTACATCGACTCCGACACGAACCAGCTGACCGCCGCAGCCATCCACGGGTTCGCCGAACAACTCGACGTCTACGTCGACGACGGCCGGCTGCGCGCCGAGCATGCGTTCTCCGTCTTCGGCCTGCCGTTCCTGGTCCTGCGGTACCGCATCGACCGGAAACCCGACGAAGAACCAGCCGACAACGACCCAGCCGACGGGATGGGGCGCTGACAACGCGGCCCGCACCCTCGACGAACGTGCCCATCCATCTCGCCCGGCCGGGCGCAGATGCCGGCTAATCCCCGATGGTGACCGTGTCGCCCACCGCGACGACGCCCTCGGCGACTGCGCTGGCGCGGTAGCCGCGGGCGCCGCCGTCCAGCAGCACCATGGCGGAGCGGACGTCGTCATCGACGACGGACGAGGGCTCCTGACGCAGGCAGAACCGGCTGAACTCCACACACGGATCGGCCACCCGCACCCCCTTCAGGCTCAGCGGTCCGTCGGCGGTGTTCACCGTGGCGGTGCGTGGCAGTTTCCGGCCGGCAAAGCCCTCGGGCGCATCAAGCAGCACGGTCTCGGCGGCGATGCCGTCCACCAGGTGCTCGCCGTACCGCTCCCGCAGGGCCACGTAGTCGCCGGTACCCATGAACAGGATCCCGGCGTTGCCCCGCCGGTCACGGCACTGCGGGTGGTTCTGATGATGGACGTCGAGCACCTTCTCGCCGCCCGCGGTGATCCCGCGGACCCCCGACGGGCCGGCCAGCAACCGTTCCACCGCGACCAGCGCCGCCGGTTCGTAGTAGCGCAGCGGTGCCCGGCCGGCCTTCATCGGGTACCGCTGCACCTGCAGCCGGACGATCGGGTAGGTGGGCACGGCACCTCCAGTCAGCAACGCGCAGGCAATCAGGGAGCAGGCCGGCACTCAGGCACCGGTCACGGCACGATCGAGACCATCTTCCCGGGCACCACAACCACCTTTCGCGGCGCGGCCCCCGCCAGCAGCTCGACGATCCGCGGGTCCGCCAGCGCGGCGGCCTCCACCTCGGCGATCGGTGCATCCGCGGCAACCGTCACCCGCGAACGAACCTTTCCCTTGACCTGGATCGGGTACTCGAACTCGTCGGCGACCAGCAGCGCCGGGTCAGCCACCGGGAACGGGCCGTGCGCCAGCGATCTCGAGTGGCCCAGCCGCTGCCACATCTCCTCGCTGATGTGCGGCGCCAGCGGGGCCGTCATCAGCACCAGTGCCTCCGCCACCGACCGCGGCACCGGGGCGGCCGATTTGGTCAGCGCATTGGTCAGCACGATCAGCTTCGCGATAGCGGTGTTGTAGGCCATCTGCTGGTAATCGGTGGAAACCCCGTCAATGGTGCGGTGCAACAGCTTTCGCAGTTCGTCGTCAGGCTCGGTGTCGACAACGATGGTTTCGCCGGTGGTCTCGGAGATGACCAGCCGCCACAGTCGCTGCAGGTAGCGCAGCGAGCCGACCACGTCCCTGGTCTGCCACGGGCGGGACATGTCCATCGGGCCCATGCCCATCTCGTACATCCGGAACGTATCGGCGCCGTACCGGTCGCACATGTCGTCGGGCGTGACGACGTTGTTCAGCGACTTGCCCATCTTCCCGTACTCGCGGTTGACCGGCTGGCCCTCGAACTCGAAATGACCGGGCGTCGGCTCGGTGACCTGGTCGGCGGGCACGTACAGCCCCCGGGCGTCGGTGTAGGCGTAGGCCTGGATGTAGCCCTGGTTGAACAGCCGGCGGAACGGCTCCTCACTGCTGACGTACCCCAGGTCGAACAGCGCCTTATGCCAGAACCGGGAGTACAGCAGGTGCAGCACGGCGTGTTCGACGCCGCCGACGTACAGGTCGACACCACCGGGGTCGTTCGGCCGGGAGGGGTCCTTACCCATCCAGTACTGCTCGACACCCGGATCGCAGAAGGTCTTGTCGTTCGTCGGGTCCAGGTAGCGCAGCTCGTACCAGCACGAGCCCGCCCACTGCGGCATGACGTTCAACTCGCGCCGGTAGGACTTCGGCCCGTCACCCAGATCCAGCGTGACGTGCGCCCACTCCGTCGCCCTGGCCAGCGGCGGCACCGGCTCCGAGGTGGCGTCCTGCGGATCGAACGACTGCGGCGAGTAGTCCGACACCTCGGGCAGGGTCAACGGCAGCTGGTCGTCGGGCAGTGCGATGGCCACCCCGTCGTCGTCGTAGACGATCGGGAACGGCTCGCCCCAATAGCGCTGCCGGGAGAACAGCCAGTCCCGCAGCTTGTACTGCTGCTCGGGCCGGCCGAAGCCCTTGGTCGTCAGCCAGTCGATCATCGCGGCCTTCGCCTCGGCGACACCCATTCCGTCCAGCGAAATCTCGGTGTTCGCGCTATTGATCGCGGGGCCGTCCCCGGTGTAGGCCTCGTCATCGGGGTGATCGGCCGGCGGCTGCACCGTGCGGACGATGGGCAGCCCGAAGGCGGTGGCGAAGTCCCAGTCCCTGGTGTCCTGGGCGGGGACGGCCATGATCGCGCCGGTGCCGTAGCCCATCAGCACGTAGTCGGCAATAAAAACGGGCAGCTGGGCCCCGTTCGCCGGGTTGACCGCGTACGCGCCGGTGAAGACACCGGTCTTCTCCTTGTTCTCCTGACGGTCCAGATCGGACTTCATCGACGCCTCACGGCGGTAGCCGGCGACGGCCTCCACCGGGGTCTGCGAGCCACCGGTCCATCGGTGGTCCGTGCCCGCCGGCCACTGCGCGGTCGTGATGACGTCGACCAGCGGGTGCTCGGGTGCCAGGACCATGTAGGTCGCACCGAACAGCGTGTCGGGCCGGGTCGTGTAGACCTCGATCTCACCGTCCCCGCCGCGCAACTCGCCCTCGGCGGCGATCGGGAAACTCAGCCTGGCACCGGCCGAACGGCCGATCCAGTTGCGCTGCATGGCCTTCACCGACTCCGGCCAGTCCAGCCGGTCCAGGTCGTCGATCAGCCGGTCGGCATAGGCGGTGATCCGCATCATCCACTGCCGCAAGGTGCGGCGGAAGACGGGATAGTTGCCGATGGCGCTGCGGCCCTCCGGCGTCACCTCTTCGTTGGACAGCACCGTGCCCAGACCCGGGCACCAGTTCACCGGCGCGAAGTCGATGTAGGCCAACCGGTATCCGGCCAGCACCTGCTGCTGTTCGGTGCGGCTCAGCTCGTCCCACGGCTGCCCGTTGGGCGTCGGGCGCGCACCGGCGGCGAACTCCTCGACCAGTGCGCTGATCGGCCGTGCACGCTGCGCGTCCCGGTCGTACCAGGCCTCGAACAGCTGGGTGAAGATCCACTGCGTCCAGCGGAAGAATTCCGGGTCGGTGGTGGCGACGCTGCGGCGCTGGTCGTGGCCGAAACCCAGCCGGCGCAGCTGCGCCCGGTACCGGACGATGTTGCCCTCGGTGGTGGTCGCGGGGTGCGTTCCGGTGCGAACCGCATACTGCTCCGCAGGCAACCCGAAGGCGTCGTACCCGATGGTGTGCAGCACGTTCCGGCCGGTCATCCGCATGTAGCGGCCGATGACATCGGTGCCGATGTAGCCCAGTGGGTGACCGACGTGCAGCCCCTGGCCGGACGGGTACGGGAACATGTCCAGCAGGTAGAACTTGTCCTCCGGCACCGGGGCGCCGTCGGCGGGCGCCAGCGGCCCGGTGGGATTGGGCGCGTTGAAGGTGCCCTCGGCCTCCCACCGGTCCTGCCAGCGCGACTCGATCTCCGCCGCGAGGGCCGCGGAGTACCGGTACGGCGGTGCCTCCTCGCCGGCGGTCGTCTGGGTCGCCGGGTTTTGGGTCGCCGGGTTTTGGGTCGCTGCGGTGTTGGTCGCTGCGGTGTTGGTCGCTGCGGTGTTGGTCGCTGCGGTGTTGGTCACTGCGGTCTCTGCCGAACTCGTCATCGGAATGCTCTCCCTCGTCTGCACTGATCGGTCGCCCCTCGAGCACAAAAAATCCCTCCTGCGAAACAGGAGGGATCGCCGCACCGGCCGGACGGACCCTTGGAAGCGGGCCCGACGGTCAGTGCGGCCTGTCAAGAAGCCGGATCACTGCCATGGCGTGAAAGTCTACCCCGCGGCGGCGGCGCTCCTGGAGTAGTAAGCCCTGCTCGCCGGCGCGAGCAGCAACACCACGATCGCCGCCGCGATGACCAGCCCGACGACGTTCATCGCAACGGTCGTCGTGTCGTCGTAATACAGCACGACGGAGAGGTTTCCGATGACGCCGATCAGCGCCACCACCAGGGTGAGCAGCCGGGCCCACGGCCGGCCCGCCCACAGGTAGTAGGCCGCCACCGCGTAGAGCACGAGCAGGAACAGCGGCGCCGTCATCGCGTAGGTCTGATAGTCCGCCGGCTTGGTGTAGGCGATGATTCCCGCGGCCAGCGAGATCACCAGCTGCAGGACCACCAGCGCGACTGCCAGGGAGACGGTGAGGGGACGGGCGTTCATCGGGTGCCTCCAGCCTGGTGGCCGATGGCCTTGCACCGGCCGACTCGCATCGATCGACCTGCGCCACGCTAGGGACAATCCGGACACCGGACACCATCCACATCGGGCGATCCCGGTCACGATTGGCGTCTGTTCTCGCGTCCGCGCCGCGCGGACGGGCCGACTACCATGACGGCGTGTCCGCCGCGCCGTTGTTCCTGATCATCCCGCTGGCCCTGCTGCTGGTGGTGCTCGCCGCCGCTGCCGGGGTGATGGCGGTCCGTGGCCGCTCCGGCTCCCTGCAGCGCACCGACCGGTTGGGTGTCCACACCCCCGCCGCGATGGCCAGCGATGCGGCGTTCCGGACCGCGAACCGCGTCGCCGCGCCGGTGTCGGCGGGCGCCGCCGTCATCGCCGGAGTGCTGGCCGTGCTGGTTGTCGTGCTGCCCGTGCCGACCGCGGCGACGGTGATCATCGGACTGGTCGGGCTGGCCGGGGCGCTCGCCCTGCTCGTCGTCGCGGGTGTCCTCGGCGACCGTGCTGCCCGTCAGGTCCCCATCCCGGCCCGCCGGCCGGGTTCGGGAGCGGCCGGTTCGTGCTCCGGCTGCGCCTGCGGAGGCGGCGGCTGCGCCGGCATCAGCCGGACCGATCCCGCCGCGGCTACCGGTTCGGCCTGACAGACCGAGCTCAGTTCCTGGTCAGATCCCCCGGGTGGTAGGCCATCAACGCCAGCGGATACGGCTGTCGGCGCAACACCGAGAACCACAGATCCGTGCGCGGGCCGGCAATCACGTCATCGGGCAGGCCGGGCACCACGAACCACGAGCCCTCCAGGATTTCGTCGACCAGTTGCTGTGCGCCCCAGCCGGCCCGGCCGGCGTAGATCCGGACGCCGCGGAGCGAACGGGTCACCTCGGCGGGGTCGGCGTCGAGGTCGACGAGGACCACCGGCCCGGTCACCCCGACCACCCCGTCGACCTCGTGCGGGTTGGTGCCCATCCGGCAGACCCCGAGGCACATCGCGGCCGATGTCTGCACCGGGCCGCCCGCGAAGACGGCGTGCGGCCGTGACGTGTGCGAGGCCCAGGTGGGCAGCACGTTCTGCACGGCGGTCTCGCTCGGCCGGTTGAGGATCACCCCCACGGTGCCGTCCTCGCCGTGCGCGACGAGGTAGACGACAGTGCGCCGGAAATGCGGGTCGCGCAGTTCCGGGGTGGCGACCAGCAGCGTGCCGGCCCGCAGTGTCTCGATCCGCTTCATCGCCGACCATTCTCCCCGTCCGGCCGTCACCCGCTCGCCCGGACCCTCCCCTGTGCTGCGTCCCGCGCGCGCCGACCGGTTGCGGCGTTGCGGCCCCCGGGGACCGATTCGCCCCTGCTGGCCCACCTCCCGGACCGACTGGCCAGGTTCCTGCCCCCCACCTCCTCGATCCATTCGCCGAATTCGGACGTCCAGCAGCACCGCAAGGATCCGGAATCGGCGAATCGACATCGCCCCGGTCGTTGTGAGGCGCTCGACTCCGGTCGGGCGCCCGGGACCGGTCCCGATGCAGTGTTAGCGACAGTAAGCTCATGAGGCCGACCGACGGTCGGGCAACAGTCCTGATGTGCAACGGCGCGCCTCACCATCGAAAGGGGCCTTTCCATGGCCAAGAACCCGTTCATGAGTGCGTACCTGAGCGCCGCCAACCGGGCTGCCAACACCGCCCGCGGCAAGGCGACCAGCGAGATCAAGCGGGAGAGCAAGAAGCAGACCCGCAGTGCGGTGAACGCCTGGATGGACGCGTGGACCCCCAAGCCCACACGGAAGCGGAAGTCCCGTTAGCCGCAGGCATTCCCCCGGTCGGGGGAGATCTGCACACACCTGGGACTCATGACCGGTTGACGCGTACCGTTCGACCGTGACCCTGGGACCGCCCCCGACAGTGGGCATCGACACGGCGGCGCGTCCGTCGGTGCGAGGTCTGCTCCCGCTGTGGCGGGTCAGGGGTCTGCGTCGGCTGGTCTTCGTCAGGGTGCTCAGCGCGTTCGGGGACGGCGCCTTCCAGGGCGCCCTCGCCGTGCTGGTGCTGTTCAGCCCGGAGCGGCAGACGGATCCCACTGAGATCGCTGCCGGTTTCGCGGTGCTGCTGCTCCCCTATTCGGTGATCGGGCCGTTCGCCGGCGCGCTGCTGGACCGCTGGAGCAGGCGGCGGGTGATCGTCTGGGCGAACCTGATCCGTTGTGCCCTGGTCGCGATCGTCGCCGTTCAGATCGCCGCCGGGCTGCCCAGCATCATCCTGTTCGTCACCGCGTTGTTGATCATGGGCGTCGGCCGGTTCGTCGGGTCGGGCCTGTCGGCTTCGACGCCGCACACCGTCGCCAGGGATTCCCTGGTCGGCGCAAACGCCCTGACCACCACAGCGGGCGCGGTGGCAACCGCCGTCGGCGGCGGCTACGCGATCGGCCTGCGCAGCGTCCTGGGCGACACCAGCGACCGGATAGCGATCATCACCGCAACGGTGCTGCTGTTCTATCTGGCGGCCGCGATGATCGCGATGCGGTTCTCGCTGATGCAACTCGGTCCGGACGAGACCGACGAGCCGGCCCAGCCGCTGCTCGCCGTCCTCGAGGGGCTGACCAGCGCGCTGCATCACGTCTGGCAGCGGCCGACCGTCGGCCTCGCCATCGTGGTCGTGATGGTGGTGCGCTTCTGCTTCGGGATCTGCACGCTGGTCGTGCTGCTGCTCTTCCAGAAGTACTTCACCGAGGGCTTCGGGATCCTGGCGACCGGGGCGACGGGCATCGCCGAGGTCCTGGCGGTGGGAGCGCTCGGGGTGTTCGCCGGGGCGCTCGTCACGGCGCCGATCGTGCGCCGGATCGGCCGAACCCGGTACCTGGTCATCCTGTTGAGCTTGACGTCGGTCCTCGTGCTCGCCTTCGGCTGCCAGTTCACGATCTGGTCGACACTGGTGACGACGTTCTCGATCGCGTTCGCCTACCAATCCAGCAAGGTCTGCATGGACTCCGTCGTGCAGGCGGACTCTGATGACGCCCACGTCGGCCGGGTGTTCGCGCTCTACGACACCGCCAACACCCTCTGCTACGTCGGCGCATTTGCGGTGGGCGTCGCGATCGTGCAGGCCGACGGCGCCGGGGTGGGCGCCGTCGTGCTGGTGTCGGTGTTGTTCCTGGTCTGCGGCCTCGGCTACGGCTTCGCGGTGTCCCGGCTCCGGCGGGGCCCGGTCGAGCTCGACCGGCTGGACCTTCTCGTCAACCCCGACGACCCGACCGGCGGCGAGCCGGCGGCCGACCCGGCCGGTCTCTCATCGGCGGGAGACCCCGCACCCGCCGCCGAACAGCAATCCGCTCCGGTCGACCAGCAGAGCGGAAAGCGCCCCGGCTGATCCTGCCGTCGCGGACTCACTGCCCGGCGTCACCGGCCGGCGTCACCGGCCGGCGTCACTGCCCGGTGCCGGAGATGCCTTCCCGCTTCGCCCACTCGAGCAACGCCGCCTCGGCGACGTCCCGCTCCAACGGCCCGTTCTCCAGTCGGAGTTCCTTCAGGTACGCCCAGGCCTTCCCGACCACGGGACCCGGCGGCACCCCGAGCAACGTCATGATCGCGTTCCCGTCCAGGTCCGGCCGCACCTTGGCGAGGTCCTCGGCGGCCTCGATCCGGGCGATCCGCTCCTCGAGGTCGTCGTACGACCGCTGCAGCGCGGCGCGGCGGTTCGGGTTGCGGGTGGTGCAGTCGGCCCGCACCAGCTTGTGCAGGCGCGGCAACAGTTCGCCCGCATCGGTGACGTACCTGCGGACAGCGGAATCGGTCCACGCGCCGGTGCCGTAGCCGTGGAAACGCAGGTGCAGGAACGTCAGCGTGGCGACGTCATCGGTGAGCGCCTTCGGCATCCGCAACGCACGCAGCCGCTTGCGGACCAGCTTGGCGCCGACCACCTCGTGATGGTGGAAGCTGACCCCGCCGCCCTCCTCGAACCTGCGGGTCGCCGGCTTGCCGATGTCGTGCAGCAACGCGGCCAGCCGCAGCGTCAGGTCCGGCCCGTCGGTTTCCTGGGCGATCGCCTGGTCCAGCACGGTCAGCGTGTGCTCGTAGACGTCCTTGTGCTGGTGGTGCTCGTCACGTTCGAGACGCAGGGCCGGCAGCTCCGGCAGCACCCGATCGGCCAGGCCGGTGTCGGTCAGCAGGGCGAGGCCGGCTCGCGGATCGGCGCCCTCGATCAGCTTGACCAGCTCCGCGCCCACCCGTTCCGGGGTGATCCGGTCGATCTGGCCGGCCATCTCCGTCATCGCCGCCACCACCCTGGGTGCGGGGGTGAAGCGCAGCTGGGAAGCGAAACGTGCCGCTCGCAGCATCCGCAGCGGGTCGTCGCGGAAGGAGTCCGCGGGCTCGCCCGGGGTGTCGATCGACCTCGCGGCCAGTTGCTCGAGACCGCCGAAGGGATCGGTGAACTCGTGTGACGGCACCGCGACCGCCATGGCGTTGACGGCGAAATCGCGGCGCAGCAGATCACCCTCGAGGGTGTCGCCGAACGTCACGACAGGGTTCCGCGAGTCGCCGTCGTACAGGTCGGAGCGGAAGGTGGTGATCTCCAGCCGGAGTCCCGACTTGGCGACACCGACTGTGCCGAAATCGATCCCGGTGCCCCAGGTGCCGTCGGCCCAACCGTCGACGATGGCGAGCACCTGCTCGGGCCTGGCGTCGGTGGTGAAGTCGAGGTCGTCGCCCAGCCGGGACAGGAGCGCATCCCGCACCGATCCGCCGACCAGGTGCAGCTCGTGACCGGCCGCCGCGAACCGCGCACCCAGCTCGTCGGCCACCGGGGAGATCCGCAGCAGCTCGGCCACCGCGGCCTCCTGCAGGGCGGTGAGCCTGCCCCTCGACCGGCCGGGCCGCGGCACGCGATGTTCGGCGGCCGAGGTGGCCGATGGAACCGCCGGCGCACCCTGGCTGACGGGGTGCGCGGCTGGTGGGGACCTACGGGGCGGGCGGGACACGACGGGCCAGTCTATCCGCGCGGGAGGCACCCGCTGCGCCGTTCGTCCGCGTTGGACGCCGTTCGAGGGCATCCCGCCGCATTACCATCGGCCAATGCCCACCGCCCGCCACCCCGTCGCCGGTGCGCATCCGCGACGGCGCAAGGCGGACGAGACGTCGGCCGGCGGCCTGGTGGTGCGCACCGAGGCCGGCACCTCCGCGGGCGCGCTGATCGGCCGGCTGGACCGCAGGGGCCGCCTCCGCTGGTCGCTGCCGAAGGGACACGTCGAGCACGGCGAGACCCACGAGCAGGCCGCCATCCGCGAGGTCGAGGAAGAAACCGGGATCTCCGGACGGATCACCGCCCGGCTCGGCAGCGTGGAATACACCTTCGTCGCCCAGGGAAAGCGCATCCACAAGCGGGTGCACCACTACCTGATGGAAGCGATCGGCGGAGAGCTGTCCGATGCCGACATCGAGGTGACCGAGGTCGCCTGGGTGCCGCTGACCGACCTGCCCGCCCGGCTCGCGTACGCCGGTGAGCGCCGCCTCGCGCGGCGGGCCGTCGAGATGCTGGAAGACACCGCGTGAGCCGCTGGCTCGGCCGGTTGACAGCTCTTGCCGCCACGATCATCCTGCTCGCCGGGACAGCGGCGGCTGGTTTCCCGGCCGGAGCCACCACCCGGGCCGGGTCGGCCCGTGCACCGTTCGGCGACTACGTCGACCGGCTGTCGTTCGAGGTCAGCTCCGTTGATCCGGCGATCGTCACCGCCACCGGGGCCACCACCCTGACCATCACCGGCCGGATGACCAACACAGGCTCGGACACCCTGGTCGACCTGCTCTACCGCTTCCAGCGTGGCTCCGCGCTCGACGGGCCGGCAGCGGTCCGCCAAGAACTGGCCGAACCCAGCGAACCGACCGAGCGGGTGCAGACGGAGTTCACCCCGATGGACGCCGACCTCGCCCCCAGTGAATCCGCTCCCTTCGTCTTCACCGCCTCGATCGCCGACCGCGACGGTCTGGCGGTCAGCTCACCCGGCGTCTACCCGCTGCTGGTGAACGTCAACGGCGCGGTCGAACTGCAGGACGGCCCGCTGGCGGCGCGGATCGGTGAGCTGCACCTCCTGCTGACCGTGATCGGCGTGCCCGGAACCGGCGGCGGCGGCGCGGCCGAGCCGAACCGTGGTGAGGCGCTGCCGGTGAACGTCGTCTGGCCGTTGGTCGACACGCCGCACCTCGGTGTCGGCGGCGTGTTCCTGAACGAGAACCTGCTCGACGCGATCAGCCCGGGTGGGCGGCTGTCGACGCTGGTCAACGGCCTCACCGACCGTGCGGCGGCGCGGCTGCCGGCAGATGCGGTGACGGTGGTGATCGATCCGCAACTGCTCGACGAACTCGACCGGATGACGGGCGCCTACCGGGTCGTCGCCGATCCGGCACAACCGCAGCCGCCGATGTCGGACATCGTCGAGGCCGAGCAGACAGGGACCGGGTCGCCGACGACGACCGCGCCCACCGCCGGGACCACTACCGCTGCGTCCATCGATTCGTGCTCGATGAACCGGGCGCTTAATAGCTTA
>NZ_JBRIIO020000036.1:0-15247 GCF_052976845.2 Nakamurella sp. GG22
CACGGTTGCCGAGTACCACGGACAAGCACGAATCGATGCCGCGACGGCTCAGCAGTCACCCACCCTGGTGGTCACCGCCCCTGCTCTCCCCGGCGAGGTCGGCGCCGCCGCGTCGGCATCACCCTCGGCCGCAGCCAGTTCGACCGCCCCCACGACGACCCAGCCCACTTCACCTGCATCGACCACCGCCGGCCCCACCACGGCCGGCCCCACCACGCCCGGCCCGACCACGCCCGGTGCCGCCCCGGGCGCCGCGGACATTCCCGGGACGATCGCGGGAACCGGCCAGGCCGCCGCCGCGTCGTTCCTTCAGCAACTGCGCACCGTCGCCGACCGGTACCCGGTGGTGACGTTGCCGTACGGCGATCCCGACGTGGTCGCCATGGTCAGGGCGGGACTGGTCGGGGAGGTGAAGGCTGCGGTGCGACACGGCGCAGAGGTGACGCAGCGGGTCCTCGGGACCACGTCCGCGACGCCCGGCACCATTCCGGTCGACACCACGACCGCTTACCCGATCAACGGGGCCGTCGACGCCGCCACCCTGACCGAACTGCGCGCCGACGGGCTCACCACCGGCCTCTTCGGGTCCGCGTCGATCAGAGCGGAGCAGACGGTGCCCGGCGCCGCACGGGTCGTGGCCGGCGGTGACCCCGCACAGGTGTCGGTGCCGGCCGTGGTCGCAGAAGCCGACGTGCTCGACGGTGTCGGAGCGCTGATCTCCGAGGGCCGGACGTCCGGTTGGGCGCTACGGGTCAACGCCCTGACGGGGTTGCTGACCGAACAGTCGGCGGCCAGCAGCGCGGCACCGGCCGTGTTCACCCCCGACCGCCGGTGGTCGCCGGATGCGCCTGGCCTGACGGTCCTCACCGACCTGCTCGCCACCCTCGGCCGCAACGGCGTCATCGAGGGCGTCCGATTGAAGAACGTGGCCGCGGGCGCAGCCGTCGACGCCGTGCCCGACTATCCGGACGAGGCCCGGTCGCAGGAGCTGCCGACCTCCTACCTGGACCGGGTCAAGGACAACAGGGCCGCGGTGGACGCCCTGCGTCAGACGCTCGCCTCGACGGACCAGACGGTCGACCCTGAAACGGTTCTCGCACCGCTCGACCTGGCGCTCGACGCCGCCGGGTCCACCGCCTTCCGGCTCGATCCGGCGGTCGGCGAGGCGAACCTCAGCACGGTGGAGTCGACAACGGCGGGCATTACCAACGGGGTGCAGATCCTGTCCGCGGGCAACTCCTACACCCTGGCGTCGTCGTCGTCACCGCTGCTGCTGACCGTCCAGAACACGCTGCCCTACAACGTTCCGGTGCAGGTGCGGATCAGCGGTGGCGAGCGGGTCGGACTCACCGTCACCGAACCGGAGATCCAGGTCGTGCCGGCGGGCCGGTCGCAGCAGGTGCGGATCCCGGCCGAGGTGTCCCGGTCCGGTCAGTTCCAGGTCACCGCGCAACTCTTCGCGGCGAACGGCGTTGCGTGGGGGCCGCCGGTGGAACTGTCGGTCGAGTCCACCGCCTACGGTGCGTTGACGGTGGTCCTGATCGTCGTGGCCGGCGGAGTGCTGGTGCTGATGGTGGTGTTGCGGATCGTGCAGCGGTTGCGGGCGCGGCGGGCCAGGATCGCCGCGGGCGGCCCCGCCGGTCAGCCCACCGAATCCGCCGTCGACCGTGACGACCCCGAGCAGACGGCCTCCGACCCCCACGGTTACGGCGGGGATCGGGATGAACCTCCACCCCCTGCCGGATTGCGCGACATCCTGCTGGCGGACCCGCACGATGGCTCGGACCGGCGGCCGTCCGACCCGCCGGTGACCGCAGACCAGGTGGGGACGGACCGCTCATGACGACCTCAGGCGTCCCCACCCAGCACCAGCCGGTGGACGACGTCACCGGGATGAAGACGGCCAGGACCGGCGGCGTCGTCCGGGCCGGCGCCGTGATGGCCGTCGCCACCCTGTTCAGCCGGATCACCGGGTTCCTGTCCAAGGTCGTGCTGCTCAGCGTCCTGGGCTTCGGGATCGTCAACGACGCCTACACGCTCGCCAACACCCTCCCGAATATCATCTTCGAGCTGCTGATCGGCGGCGTGCTGACGTCCGTCGCGATCCCGCTGCTGTCCCGGGCCCGCAGCGACCCGGACGGCGGCACCGGGTACACCCAGCGTCTGGTCACCGTCGCACTCGTCGGACTGCTCGGAGCGACCCTGCTCGCGGTGGCCGCGGCCCCCTTGCTGACCCGGCTCTATCTGTCGGGTGACGACGGCGCCGTCGACCAGGGCCTGGCCAACGCGCTCGCCTACCTGCTGCTGCCGCAGATCTTCTTCTACGGGATCGCCGCACTGTTCGGGGCGATCCTGAACACCAAGGAGAAGTTCGGCATCCCGGCTTGGGCGCCGGTGGCGAACAACCTGCTCGTCATCGTGGTCGGCGTCGTGCTGCACCTGATGCCGTCGGACCAGGTCGGCAGCCTGACCAGCCTCAGCCGCGAGCAGTACCTGGTGCTGGGCCTCGGTACGACAGCGGGGATCGTGCTGCAGTCGGTCGTCATGCTGCCGGCGCTGCGGCGGTCCGGGTTCCGGTTCCGCTGGCGGTGGGGCGGCGATCGCCGACTGCTCGAAGCGGGTGGCCTACTGCTCTGGGCCGTGGGTTACGTGCTGGTGTCCCAGGTCGGCTACATCGTCACCACCAACGTCGCCTCCGACAAGGCCGGCGGCATCACCCTCTACGCGTTCGCGTCGATGCTCTTCCAGTTGCCCTACGGGATCATCGGGGTGTCGATCCTGACGGCGATCATGCCGCGGATGAGCCGGCACGCCGCTGCTGGGCAGATGGCCGAGGTGAAGAACGACGCCGGGCTCGCCAGCCGGCTCTCGATCGTCGCGCTCACCCCCGTCGCCGCGGCGATGATCGTGCTGGCGACCTCACTGGCGGTCGTCACCTCGCTCTACGGAGCGGTCGAACTCGATCAGACGGTGGTGCTCGGCACCACACTCGCAGCGCTCGCGTTCGGTCTGGTCCCGTTCGCGGTGACGCTCGTCCAGATGCGGGTCTTCTACGCGATGAAGGACGCCCGTACGCCGACGATCATCAACGCGATCATGGTCGTCGTCCGGGTGCCGCTGATGATCGCCAGCGCGGGCCTCGACGAGCGGCTGATCATTCCCGGCCTCGCCGTCGCAACCTCGATCTCCTACCTGGTTGGCGCCATCGCCGGCGAGATCTGGCTGCGCGCGAGGTACGGCCCGATGGGCACCCGGCGCACGTTGTTGACGCTGCTCAAGATGACGGTCGCGGGCGCGGCCGGAGCGGGCGGGGCATTGCTGGTGAGCGAGCGATTGCTGCACCTGGAGGTGCGCGGGCTCGGAGATGCGCTGGTGCAGATCGCGATCAGCGGAACCGTCGGCCTGCTGGTCATCGTGGCGGTCGCCACGCTGCTCAAGGTGGAAGAATTGATCCCGCTGCGGAACCGGGTGCTGGGCCTGTTCCGTACCCGAATTCTTCGGCGCCGGCCACCCGTTCCGGGTGCGGCAGGGCGCACTGATGCCCCTGAACATGACACCCTCGCAGGTGAACAACCATCCACGACGAGCGTGACGGCTGCCGCAGTGGCATCCGTCGGTACGGTCCGGCAGCACACGAGCAGCAGGGAGCAGGTGTCCAACCCGGTGCCGAACGACAGCGGGGGCCCCGCGGTCCGCAGTGGCAAGCACGGCCTCGACAACCCCGAGGAGCAGGGCCGCGACGAGCAGGACGGCGGCGAGTCCCCGGCCACCGGCCCGGTGACGGGACTGGCCTGGTCCGACATCCCGGACGAGACCGATGACTTCGGCGACCACGACGACACAGACGACGACGACACAGACGGCGACACAGACGACCCGGATGGCGGCGACAGTGCCGCCGAGCGCACCCTCCCGGTCACACCCGGCGCGGGCAGCGGGCCGGCGGTCGCACCCGCCGAGCTCACTCCGGGTACCACGATCGGCGGCCGGTACCGGTTGGTCAGCCTGGTCTCCGAGGACGCATCCGGGCACTTCTTCTGGCGTGCCAAGGACACGGTGCTGCCGCGCGACATGGCCGTCACGATGCTCCCGGACACCAGCGGTGCGTCCGCCACGGTCGCCCGGACGCTGCGGGCCGGCCGGCTGCACCACATCGGCCTGCCGCAGACGCTCGATGTCGGCACCGACTACGGCCAGTCCTACGTCGTCGGGCAGTGGGTGGACGGCGCGACGCTGACCGACCTGCTGTCCAGCGGGCCGCTCGAGGCGGACGTCGCCACGTCGATCACCGCGAAGCTGTCCGAGGCGGTTGCCGAGGCGCATCGCAACGGGATCGCGTTCGGTGCGCTGAACCCGTCGCTGATCCGGGTCAACTTCGACGGCCAGGTTCGGCTCTCGCACGTCATCGCCCACGGGTCCGCGACGACGGATCAGGACATCCGGTCCATCGGCGCACTGCTGTATCTGATGCTGACCGCCAGCTGGCCGCTCGGTGATCCGATCAAGCCGGGTTCGGCCGCCGACATCGGCGAGTTCCTTGCCGCACCAACGAGTCTGGGCCGTGAGCTGCCGGCGGCCGAGGTCAACCCGGCCGTTCCCGAGGCGCTGTCGGCGCTGGCGGAACGGGCGCTGCACCCGGAGGAACCGGACGGCATCCATGCCGTCGGCGCCATCGCCGCGCTGCTCCGCAGTCCCGACGTCGTCGGTCAGGGGCAGCCGGCACAGGCCGCCCCCGTGAAGCCGTTGAGCCCCGCCGACCGGCGGTTGATCAAGGAGCGGCGGGTCAAGCTCAGCCTGGCCGCCGTCGTCCTCTCGGTGTTCGCGGTGTTGATCGTGATCGCGCTGGGCGGTCTGACGAACCAGTTCGTGGCATCGATCCAGAACACCGCGCCGGACGAGCTGCCGATGATCGATTCCGCCGCCAGCTCGGCCGCGGCGAAGCCGACGACCGCGGCGCCTGCCGCCCCGGGGTCGGCCGCTCCGACGGCGGCGTCATCGTCCGCTGCCCCGCCCGCGGCTGCGTCGGTGCCGATCGTCGGCGGCCAGGTCTTCGACCCGCAGGGCGACGGGTCGCCGGACTACAAGGACTACGTCGACCGGGCGTTCGACGGCAACCAGGAGTCCGCGTGGCTCACCTGGGTCTACAAGCAGCAGTTTCCCACTCTCAAGACCGGCGTCGGCCTGATGCTCGAGCTCGAGCGGGAGGTGACCCCGACCGCGGTGAACATCAAGAGCACCACCAACGACACGGTCGTCGAGGTCCGATCGGCGACCACCCCGAACCCGACGTTCGACCAGACGAAGGTCGTCGGGACGGGAACCGTGACGAACGGCGTCGCGGACATCACGCTGACCGGCGCACCCAAGTCCAAGTACCTGCTGGTGTTCCTGACCAAGCTCACCCCTACCCCGGACAACCAGTTCCAGGGGAAGATCAACGAGGTCGTGGTGCAGGGCCGGTGAGCCGCCGGGCTCCCGGAGCTGGGGAATCTTGCCCGATAGGTTGGCGTTGACCTGACTGCGCAGAACACCCGGGACGGCGTCACACGACCGCTGGCGCCGGCGGGTAACGAAGGGGATGTTGTGAGCGACCAGAATTTCGCCGGTACGACCCAGGTGGCAGGGCCGGTGCATGACGTGATCGTTGTGGGTTCCGGTCCGGCGGGATACACCGCCGCCATCTACCTGGCGCGTGCCGAGCTGAAGCCCCTGGTGTTCGAGGGCTATTCCTACGGTGGCGCGCTGATGACGACCACCGAGGTGGAGAACTTCCCGGGCTTCCCGGAGGCCATCCAGGGTCCGGAGCTGATGTCGAAGATCCGCGAGCAGGCCGAACGCTTCGGCGCCGACCTGCGCACGGTGGACGCCGAGGCGGTGGACCTGTCCGGCCCGATCAAGACGGTCACCGTCGACGGTGTGCTGCACCGGGCGCGCGCCGTGGTGCTGTCGACCGGGTCCGCCGCGCGCTACCTGAACCTGCCCGAAGAGCAGCGGCTGATCGGCCGCGGCGTCTCGGCCTGTGCGACCTGTGACGGCTTCTTCTTCCGCGACCAGGACATCGTGGTCGTGGGTGGTGGCGACTCCGCGATGGAGGAGGCCACCTTCCTGACCCGCTTCGCCCGGTCCGTGACGATCGTGCACCGCCGGGACGAGTTCCGGGCCAGCGCCATCATGCTGGACCGGGCCCGCAAGGACCCGAAGATCCGGTGGATCACCAACGCCGCGATCACCGCGCTGCACGGCGAGACCAGCGTCGCCGGGGTCACCCTGACCGACACCGTCACCGGCGAGCAGACCGAGCTGGCGGCGACGGGTGTGTTCGTCGCGATCGGTCACGACCCGCGTTCGGACCTGTTCCGCGACCAGGTCGCCACCGACGGCGAGGGCTACGTGCTGACCGGGCACGCGGTAGGTGCGACCGCTTCCACCGGGACCAGTGTGGAAGGCGTCTTCGCCAGCGGCGACCTTGTCGACCACATCTACCGGCAGGCCATCACCGCTGCCGGGTCCGGCTGCGCCGCCGCTCTGGACGCCCAGCATTACCTGGCGTCACATCCGCTCCCGACCACCCACACCACCGATCCGCTCCCTCAGGAGCCGGTCGCCGCGTTCGCCGACTCCCTCGGCGTCTGAGACTTCCCGACCGACCGACTCCTGCTTCATCGACAGAAAGAAGAACCGCATGGCAACCGTGAAGGTCACCGACGCCAGCTTCGACGCCGACGTCCTGCAGTCCGACGTCCCCGTGATCGTCGACTTCTGGGCCGAGTGGTGCGGTCCGTGCCGCATGGTGTCCCCGATCCTCGAGGAGATCGCCGCCAAGCACGAGGGCAAGGTCACCGTCGCCAAGCTGGACATCGACGCGAACCCGCAGATCGCCCAGCAGTACCAGATCCTGTCCATCCCGACGATGCTGGTCTTCCAGGGTGGAAAGCCGACCAAGCAGGTCGTCGGAGCGAAGCCCAAGGCGGCTCTGCTCGCCGAGTTCGCCGACGTCCTGGCCTGAGCCCAGCCGTACGACACTGCCGCCGGCACCGGATATCCTCCGGTGCCGGCGGCAGTTCGTCGTTCACCCGTCGATCGGCGCGTGTGCTGGTCGGACTGAGCCGGTCTTTCGTTGCACAATGATGTGCGAAACCGGGCGGGCGCCGGTGGGTGACATCCGGGAGTCAACCGTTGTGCCCGCGGAACGTCTTCCTTGACGGGTCGAAGATGTGCGTGCGATCCGAAGACGAACCGATGTCGATGAGAATCTAGGAGAGCGATGCTGCTGCGGCGCGGTGATCGAGGTCCGGCAGTGGCGGAGCTCCGCGAGGCGTTGGCGAGCTTGCAGCTCCTCCCCTCACTCAACGGAACCGACCGGTCGCTCGTCGAATTCGACGCCGCGACGGACGGCGCGATCCGCAACTTCCAGCAGCGCCGCGGCCTGATCGTCGACGGGATCGTCGGCCCGGTGACGATTCGTTCTCTCACCGACGCCAAGTGGACGCTCGGCGATCGGCCGCTGACCTACACGCTGTCCGCGATGATGACCGGCGACGACGTGATGGCCCTGCAGACCAGGCTGGCCGAGATGGGCTACAACACTGGCCGCCCCGACGGCATCTTCGGGCCGCTGACCGACGGCTGCGTGCGGGACTTCCAGCGACATCGTGGCCTGTCGGAGGACGGTGTCTTCGGGCCCGAGACGTACCGCGAACTGAACCGCATCGGCCGGATGGTGACCGGCGGCCGCCCGCAGTACCTCCGCGAATACCAGCTCGTCCGGCAGGCCGGGCCGCTGCTGCACGGCAAGCACATCGTGCTCGACCCGGGGCACGGCGCCGACGACCGCGGCTGGACCGTCGGCGACGCGAACGCGGCCGACCTGACGTACGACATCGCGGCCCGCCTCCGATCCAGGATGACGACCGCCGGCATGCGTGTCTCGCTCACCCGTGGACCGGACGAAAATCCGTCCGCCGAGGAACGCGCCGGCTACGCGAACAAGGTGAAGGCCGACCTGCTGCTCAGCCTGCACATCGACGGGTCGACCTCCCCGCAGGCCTGCGGGATCGCCACCTTCCACTTCGGCACGGACTCCGGCGCCACCTCCACCGTCGGCGAGACGCTGGCCCAGCTGGTCCAGCGCGAACTGGTCGCCCGCACCCGGTTCGCGGACTGCCGGGTGCATCACCGCCCGTGGGATGTTCTCCGGCTCACCGTGATGCCGGCCATCCAGGTCGAGATGGGCTACCTATCCAACCCGTACGAGCGGGAGCGGTTGCAGTCGGACGACTTCCGCAACCTGTTGGCGGACGGTCTGCTGGTCGCGGTGAAGCGGCTCTACCTGGACGGCCGGGACGACCCGCAGACGGGAAGCTTCTCCTTCTCCGACCTGCTGGCCCACGAGCGGATGATCCGCGACTCGGCCTGATCCTCGGACACTCCGGATCGCCGCTGTCCAGGCGCGTCCCCGTCGGCCACGCTTCGGATCAGCGCTGACCCGCCAGCTCCGGCACCGGAGACGGCGACGCGGGCACCGTGATCACGGTGAACAGCTTCTCCAGCGCCGACTCCACCTCGGCTTTCCAGCCGATGTCCCGACCCAGTTCGAGCCGGAGCCGCGGATACCGGTGGTGCGCGGCGACGTCGACGAAGCCGACGGCGCGGGCAAAGGCAGCGGGCAGCAGGCAGGGCGGCACCTCGTCGTCGACCGCGTTGTCGGCGGCCGGCGCCGATCCCATTGGTGCGCCGGCCCTGGCCTGCACGGCGCCGCGGGCGGTCCAGCCCTGCGCGTCGAACTCCGCCCAGCGCACGTCGATGCCCGCCTCCTGCATCCAGCCGACCTCCTGCATCCAGCCCACCTCGGCAGAGGGATCGTCGTCCCCCATGCCGCTCCTCCCGATGCCGCCGCTCCCGGTGCCGTCGTCCGCCGTGGCGTCGTTCGCGGAATCCGGCGGCTCATCGCCGGGGATCGCCGGCTCCTCGCGACCGAACAACTCGATGGCCCGGACGCCGCGCCGGGTCAACTCGCGGACGACACCATTCATCAGGTAGCGCGCCAGCCCCTGACCGGTGAAGTCGGGGTGGATCCGGGCGGTGGTGAGGAGGACGGCGTCGGGTGAGACCGGCGAGGTGGGAAACGCTCCCGCCCCCGGCACCGCGGTGGGTGGCGCGAACAATGCGAACCCGACGGGGAGGTCATCGACGGTGACGATCTGCCCGGCCGATCCCCAGGTCAGCATGACTCCGGAGAGCCACACCTCCTTCTCGAACTCGGTGTCGCCCATCCTGACGGCGGACCGCACGGCCTGGGCGTCGAGCTCCCACGAAACACAGCCGCGGCAGCGCTCGGGCAACAAGCCGATCGTCGTCATCGACAGTGGCACCAGCGCTCGCGTCACACCGCTCCTTGAGCCTGTCCGTGCGCCACCGGCGTCGGTCGGCGCGAATCCGGCCCGAGGCGGGCCACTGACGTGGTCACAAGGATAGGTGCCCGGGAACGGGTGGTTCTCGCCGCGGGTGGTGACGGGGCTTGCACCGTCGCGACACGAGCGGGCCCGGGCTCCCCGGTTACGATGACCCGGACCGTTCCGGCGCCGGCCAGCATCCGCTGTTCGCTTCCGGGTCGCGCAGCACCGGCAGCCACTCTCGAGGTGTTTCCATGACGGGCAACAGCCTGGACCAGCACATCCAGCGATACGCGCACCGTACCGCCGGGATGCGAGCTTCGGCCATCAGGGCTCTGTTCGCCGTCGCCAACCGACCGGAAGTTGTCTCGCTGGCCGGCGGGATGCCGTACCTCCGGTCACTGCCATTGGAATCACTCGCCGCCGAAGCCGCTGGGCTGGTCTCCGAGGACGGCCTGGTCGCGCTGCAGTACGGGTCCGGCCAGGGCATTCCGCAGTTGCGCGAACAGATCTGCCAGGTGATGGCCCTCGAGGGCATCAAGGCGCACCCGGACGACGTCATGGTGACGGTCGGTTCGCAGATGGCCTTGGATCTGACCACCCGCATCTTCATCGATCCCGGTGACGTGATCCTCGCCGAAGCACCGTCCTATGTCGGGGCGCTCGGCACCTTCCAGGCCTATCAGGCGCAGGTCGTGCACGTCGCGATGGACGACGAGGGGCTGATCCCGGAAGCCCTGGAAGCGGCGATCGAAGCGTGTGCCGCGGCCAACCGGCGGGTGAAGCTGCTGTACACGATTCCGAACTTTCACAACCCGGCCGGCGTGACACTGTCCGAGGATCGCCGCGGCGTCATCGCGGACATGTGCCGGCGCGCCGGCATCGCCATCCTCGAGGACAACCCTTACGGGCTGCTGGGTTTCGACGACAAACTGCGGCGGGCGATCAGGGCCGACGATGCCGAGAACGTCATCTACCTCGGCTCGTTCTCCAAGACCTTCGCTCCGGGTCTGCGGGTCGGGTGGGTACTCGCGCCGCACGCCGTCCGGGAGAAGTTGGTGTTGGCGAACGAGGCTGCGACGCTCAATCCGCCGGTCTTCAACCAAATGCTCATCTCGCGGTACCTGGCGAAGTTCGACTGGCTCGGCCAGATCAAGGCCTACCGGCAGACCTACGCGGAACGCCGCGACGCGATGCTGACCGCCTTGGAGGCGCACATGCCGCCCGGCACGACGTGGACGCATCCGGACGGCGGCTTCTATGTGTGGGTGACCCTGCCGGAAGGGTTCGACGCCGCGGCGATGCTGCCCCGCGCCGTCACCGCCCGGGTGGCCTATGTGCCCGGAAATGCTTTCTACGCAGACGGTCTCGGCTCCCGGCAGCTCCGGCTGTCGTACTGTTTCCCGACCTCCGAGCGCATCGTCGAAGGCGTCCGCCGGCTCGCCGGGGTGCTGGACAGCGAGCTCGACGTCATGCGGACGTTCGGTACGACGTGGGCGCGGCCGGCCATCGGTCCGTCCTCCCCGTCCCCGGACACGGCGTGACGGGAGCACCTGGGGGCCGGGTTCGCTTCCCCCGCTGCGCGCTCTGCCGACCAGTATCAGACCGACATCACTGCTGTACAAGGAGATCTCGATGACGCGACACGTGGTGGTGCTGTCCGGCGGGCTCAGTCACGAACGTGACGTGTCGTTGCGGTCGGGCTCGCGGTTGCACGAGGCGCTCCGTGCGCGCGGTATGGAGGTCACCATCCGGGACGCGGATTCGGAACTGATCCCGTGGCTGATCGAGGCGAAACCCGACGCAGCCATCGTGACCCTGCACGGCGGACGCGGCGAGAACGGCGCAATCCAGGGCATTCTCGAGATGGCCGGTGTCCCGTACGTCGGCACGGAGGGCATGAACTGCCGGCTGTCGTGGGAGAAGAACATCGCCAAGAACCTGATGGTCCGTGCCGGACATGCGACGCCGCGGTGGATGTCGTTGTCCCACTCGACTTTCCGGGACCTCGGCGCCCAGACCCTGATCGGTCTGCTGGTCAGCCACCTGGGCCTGCCGCTGATGATCAAGCCGCAGCACGGTGGATCGGCCCTGGGTGCGGCGGCGGTTCGGTCGCCCGAGGAATTGCCGTCCGCGTTGGTCGGTGCCTTCGCATATGGCGAGATCGTCCTCGTCGAACAGTTCGTCGAGGGCGTCGAGCTGGCGATCACGGTGATCGAGGAGGGTGACGAGGCGATCGCCCTACCGGCCGTCGAGATCGTTCCGGAGAGCGGCATCTTCGATTACGAGTCCCGGTACACCGCCGGCCTGACGACATATTTCACTCCGGCCCGGCTGGACGACTCCGTCGCGGCCGCCGCCGCGGAGTTGGCCGTCGGTGCCCACCGCACTCTGGGTCTGCGCGACGTCTCCCGCACCGACGCCATCGCCACTGAGGACGGTGTCGTGCACTTCCTGGAGGTGAACGTCTCCCCCGGGCTGACGGAAACGTCGATGCTGCCGATGTCGGTGACGGAATCCGGCCGCGAGCTCGGTGCGGTCTACACCGACCTTGTAGAGAGGGCGATCGCCCGGTCGCTCTGACCGGAGAAGACCGCCTCGCTGGAGATCTGTTGCATGCCAACATTTCTCGATACCACGGCGATCCCCTCCGGCCGATGCGTCACCGTGACAGTTCTGCCTGGGGTTCCCGGTCGCCGACATCGCTTTCTGCTTCGTCATTCTCACCACTGAGAACCAAGGTGCTCATCGCCTCGGGTGCCATCACCGTCACGATGCGCCGGAGGTCCTCGTGAGTGGCGAATTCGACGACAATCCGACCCTTCGTGCGGCCGAGTTCCAGCTTGACCCTGGTGTCGAACGCGTCCGACAGCGTCACAGCGAGATCGTCCAAGCCGGGAATGACCCGTTTGTTGGAGGAGTTCCGGCGGCGTGGAGCCGGCCGGCCGGCGAGCAGGGTGACCGCTTCCTCGGCGCCGCGCACCGACAGCCCCTCCGCGACGATCCTTGCCGCGAGCTGCTCCTGGTCATCGGGATCCGGCAACGCCAGCAGCGCCCTGGCATGACCGGCGGACAGTACCCCCGCCGCGACCCGACGCTGGACCGGCACCGGGAGGCGTAGGAGCCGGATGGTGTTGGAGATGACCGGCCGGCTACGACCCAACCGTGACGCGAGTTCCTCCTGGGTGACGTCGAACTCCTCGAGCAGCTGCTGGTAGGCCGCGGCCTCTTCCAGCGGGTTGAGGTTGGCCCGGTGGATGTTCTCCAGCAGAGCGTCGCGGAGCAGGTCCGCGTCCTCGGTGCGCCTGACGATGGCAGGGATGGTGGTGTGGCCGGCCCGCTGCGCCGCCTGCCAGCGGCGTTCACCCATCACCAACTCGTACCCGCCGCCGGGGACATCGCGGACGACGATCGGTTGCAGCAGCCCGAACTCGCGGATGGAATGCGTCAGTTCGACGAGCGCGTCCTCGTCGAACACCGTGCGAGGGTTCCTCGGGTTGCGCCTGATCTGGTCGATCGGGATGTCAAGGTACCGGGGGCCTTGGTTGGTTGATGACGTATCAACAACTTCGGCTCTTGCGGCGCTGTGTTCAGCTACGGGCCTTTGCAGCGGCGTTTCCTCCTCCGCGGGTTGGTCCTGCAGCGCGGTGGCGCCATGGGACCGGCCGACCAGGGCCAGCGGCGGTGCCTCATGCCGGTGTGCCGGACCGTTGATCAGGACGTCGGCGACCGTGGTGGTGTCCGGTCCGGTGGGGATCAGCGCGGCGAGACCCCGTCCCAGACCGCCCCTTGACTTGCCTGTCATGACAGCTCCTTCGTGCCACGCTCGGCGATTTCACGGGCGGCGTCCATGTAACTCATGGCGCCGCGGGACCCTGGGTCGTACGTCATCACGGATTGCTGGAAGCCCGGTGCCTCGGAGATCTTGACCGAGCGGGGGATGGAGGTGGTGAGCACCTTGGGCCCGAAGTGCCTGCGCACCTCGTTGGCCACCTGGTCGGCGAGCTTGGTCCGGCCGTCGTACATCGTCAGCAGGATGGTGGAGACCAGCAGGTCGGGGTTGAGGTGCTCCTTGATCAGGTTGATGTTGTTCAGCAGCTGGCCGAGTCCCTCGAGCGCGTAGTACTCGCATTGGATCGGGATCAGCACCTCGTCGACGGCCGTCATCGCGTTGACCGTCAGCAGGCCGAGGGACGGCGGGCAGTCCACGAAGATGTAGTCGTAGTAGACGTCGATCGCCTGGATCGCCTTCTTGAGGCGCGTCTCACGCTCTTCCATGGTGACCAGTTCGATCTCCGCGCCGGCGAGGTCGATGGTGGCGGGGATGCAACCGAGCCTGGGTGCGTCCGGGCAGGTCTGGATCGCCTCCGCGGGGGTGATCTCGCCGACCAGGACGTCATAGACCGACGGTGTCCCGGCGGTCCGCTGCACGCCGAGCGCGGTCGACGCGTTTCCCTGCGGGTCGAGATCGATGATGAGGACGTGCAACCCGGAGAGCGCGAGTGCGACTCCGATGTTCACCGTGGTGGTCGTCTTCCCGACGCCGCCCTTTTGATTGGCGACGGAGAACACCCGACGATGCCGCGGTCTCGGAAGCGTCAGATCCCCCGATCGCATCTCGATGGCTGCGAGTGACGCCCGCGCGAGCGGGGTGTCCTCCTCGTCGTCGGACGTTTCACGTGAAACGTCGAAGTCGATACTCATGTGGCCTCCAGGTCCGAAACTGAGCCGCGAACGGCGCCACGAACGGGTGACGCCACTGCGATGCGGACGCTACGGCCGAAGCACGTCGTGTTCTGTGCACCACGCCGCGGCACCTCGCAAACGTGACCCGTCTGCCACACGGATCCGCGCATCGGCGCCGTTTCACGTGAAACGGTGGGCTGCCAGGCCTGACGAGTGGCGCATTGGGTTGATCGGACGCAGTGCCTCTTGCTCGGTCTTGCCGTCACCGTCGCCGTCGCGGTCACCATCACCGGACCGGCTGGCGTTTCACGTGAAACGGACACTAATTACCGCGCTGGCCCGATCGGCGTCGTGGCAGCGCGTTCGGTCCGGCTTGCGGTCAAGTCGCCGGATGGCGTTTCGGGTGAACAGAGACCGAATTGATGCGCGGCGCTTTCGGGGTCATGCGCGTCCGACACAGTGAAGCCGCCCTCTGCGGATTGACCAGCGCTCGACTCAACGGTCCCGGCTCTGCAGTGGAACTCGCGCCGCAAACCTCCTAGCGCCGGCCGTTTCACGTGAAACGTGGGACCTACGGCCGTCTGCACTCACGTTCAACTGGGCGAAGCCCGCGGCCAACGAGCACCCATTCGCTGAGCGTCCGTCCCACAGCGACCGGCTCGCCGCTGACGTCGACTGATGCCTCAGCAAGGATTCCAGCTGCGTAACGGCCGAGAGCCCTGCACATACGGCACTTGCCGGCGCACCGCCGGTCCACGGAGCGGACCATTCCGTCGGTGACCAATCCGGTCCAGCACCGTCCCGCACTCAGATCGCTTCGCAGCAGTGGCCGAACCACAAGCGGCGCAGGTCGCTGGCGCGCCACCGCAGACTCCATCCCCCGGCCGGAGGGCCCGACGCCCAGTGACGCTCCAGCTGAGAAACCGACACCCACAGGCACCGGGAACCCTGCACAGACGACACTCGACGCACCCGCCGACGGGTTCACGGGAAACCTCCATAGGCAGCGGAGCACTCGCGCGACCACCGGAGCGGCACTGACTCACTCGCCCGCGCCCGCTGCGCGAAAGCTCTATCAGCGCCGGCCACTCGCCCGGTCACCACCGTCACATCCCTCACATCGATTCGTGCTCGATGAACCGGGCGCTTAATAGCTTAATCACCGACTG
>NZ_JBRIIO020000037.1:0-48092 GCF_052976845.2 Nakamurella sp. GG22
CACGGTTGCCGAGTACCACGGACAGCACGAATCGATGTGGGGGTCGATCCAGGGTGGTGGGGTGTATTCGGGGGTGCCGTCGGGGTGGAAGTGGATGGTCCAGTGGCCGTGATGGATTTGGGTGTGGTGGTGTCGGCAGAGCAGGACGCCGTTGGTGTAGGCGGTGGGGGCGGTGCCGGTGGCCCAGTGGTGGACGTGGTGGGCGTCGGTCCAGGCCGGTGGCCGGTCGCAGCCGGGCCAGGTGCAGCCTTTGTCGCGCAGGGTGATGGCGCGGCGGATCGCGGCGGGGAAGACCCGGGTGGCGGTGCCGATGTCCAGGACCTGGGAGGGTGAGCCGAGCACGGCGGGGATGATTTTCGCGTCGCAGGCCAGGGCGCGGGCCTGGGCGGCGCTGATCGGGCCACCGTGTTCCAGGGTCCCGGTGCCGATCCCGGTGCGCAGCGCGTCGAGGTCGATGGTGACGGTGATGTGCGGTTGTTCCCCACCGGTGACCGGGGCGTGGGCGTTGTCCAGGTAGCGGCGCAGCGCTTCGAGCAGGCCGTGCCCGCGGCGGGTCGCTGCGGATCGGGGGTCCGGGCCGCCGTCGATACCGGGGATGGGGCGGCCGAGCCCGGTGATGGCCTGGGACAGGGTTTCCACCCCGAGGTCGTCCAGTTGCCCGGTGAGCCGGGTCAGCCCGGTCGCGGGGTTGCGGGTGCCCAGAGAAAGTTCCACCTTGTCCCCGGCTGGGGTGGGGTCAAGGTCCCCGTCCGGGTCGCAACTGGCGGCGACCATCCTGGCGAACACCGCGAACGGGACCGGTTCGGTGAGCACCGCGTTGTCGACCAGCAACCGCTGGCACAGCTCCCGGGTGTCCGGGTCCAGGGCGGCGGGCAGTTTGTTCATCGTGGTGACCACGACCCGGCACTGCTCCACCCCGATCGTCCCGGCGGTGACCGCGGCGGCCAGCAGCGGCAGCACCGGGCCGGTGACCTCCCCCGACGGGTGCACCCTGGGCAGGGTCACCGCGGCAGCGGTGACCCGGGCCCTGGCCTCGCCCTGGGAGATCAGCAGGGTGTTCCGCAGCAACGCCGCCGTCGAGGCGCAGCCGTGCGCCGCGGCGACCCCGCGGGTATCGAGCTGACCGGCCAGCTCGATCTGCACCGCCCCGACCAGCCGGGACAGCTGCTCGACCTGCCCGGCCACGGTCAGCAACCCCGGCCCGGACACCCGGCACCACCCGGTACCCGGCAGGTCGGCCACCGCAGCCCGCGCCGCGGCCACCGCGGCCACCGCCGCCCCGAACACATCCACATCACCCATACAAAAACCGTAACAGCGACCACCGACAACCCCCATTCCCCCGGAAACCCCCGCCACTCACCCCACCAATAATCAATGAGACGAGCGAACAATTGACCGCAGATATCGGTGTGCGGTGAGGGGAGGCGCGAAGTCGGCTTTTGTCGAGCTGGCGTGCGCACACGCATCTATCATAAGGGTCCGACAATCGTTGTGTCACAGGTACTCTGATGTGGACAACTGAGAATCGCGGTGCGGAATTGTGGACAGGTGATCGGTGAATACAGCACTGCATCCCTGCCACACATAGGGTGGGCGAATGGACTCAGAACTCGGTGGGCGCTGTCATGTGAATAGGAAGGCTGAATGGAACGCGGGTATCCCGAGCGGGTATGCCAAACATGCGTTGTGGTTTCGCCGCGCCCGCGCAGAAGGCCATCGTCCCCCGCGCGGCGCTTCCCCTGTCTGCCCTGTTACGGGCAGCTTTGGCGCGCCGCTCGGCCTCCCCGTTCCCATCGAGCTCCATCGAGCATGTTGGCCGGCGCCCTTCAGCGCACTTTCGCCAGCAGCTCCTCGGCCCGCTCGCTCAGCCGCTCGACCTCCGGACCGGGCGCGAGATCGCCCAGCAGGACAGCCATGTCACGGACTAACACCGTCAATGCGATGAGATGCTCGCTGGGTTCGTGGATCCGGACCGAGGAGAACGGGAACGCGACATTCACCCGGGTTGCCGACATCACCTTCTCCGGCGCCCTTTTGCCGTCCGATGCCTGGCCAGCGTTGTGCGACATCGCCCACCTGCTTTCCGCACTCGCATCGTCCCGCGGCGGAACTTGCGCCACCAGGGTCCTTGGACCCGCGCGCTCAGCGGCCGCGCGCCACTGCTTGGGACGGAGCCTCCGCGCCGTTGACGGCCGGCCCGCTGCCGGCAGGCGTCAGGCCACCGACCGGTGCGACCGCCACCGATCCGCGGGACCACACGGCGTACGTCAGTGGCACCCCTATTCGGTACGCGAGGTAGTCGTGAGAGGGCGCGTCGAGCACGTGCAGGTCCGCCCGCGCGCCCACCCGCACCGCGCCGACGTCGCTGCGCCGCAAGGCTGCGGCGCCACCGGCCGTCGCAGCGTGCACGGCCTCGGCAGGCGAAAGACGGCAGAGCAACACACCCAGGGCCACAACGAGATTCATCGACGATGTGTAGGAGGAGCCCGGATTGCAGTTGGATGCGAGCGCGACCGTCGCACCCGCGTCGACCAGCCGGCGCCCGGGCGCCGGGGGCTGCAGGGTCGACAGATCGCAGGCGGGGAGCAGAGTTGCCACCGTGCTCGATCCGGCGAGCGCCAGGACGTCGGCCGCCGAAAGATAGGTGCAGTGGTCGACCGATGCCGCGCCGGTGTCCACAGCGATGCGTACGCCGGGGCCCTCGGAAAGCTGATTGCCGTGCACCCGCAGCCCGAGTCCCTTGCGAACGCCGGCGGCGAGCACCCGCCGTGTCTGAGCCTCATCGAAAGCACCCTTCTCGCAGAACACGTCGATCCACCCCACCGAGGGCGCAACGACGTCGAGCATCGATCCGCACACCAGGTCGAGGTAATCGTCGGGTTCGTCAGCGAACTCCGGCGGCACCACATGGGCACCCAGGAAGGAGATCTCGTCGAAGCCCGCCGTCTCGGCTGCGGCCGCGCACCTCGCCTCGTCAGTCGCGGTCAGCCCGTATCCGGTTTTCGTTTCCATGCAGGTGGTGCCACCGGCGAGCATTTCCGCTCGATGCCGGCGCGCGCCGGCCAAGAGCTCGGCGTCGGTGGCGGCGCGGGTTGCGGAGACCGTCGCCTGCATGCCGCCCGCGGCGTAGGGCTGCCCTGCCATCCGGGCGGAGAATTCAGCAGCACGGTCGCCGCCGAAGACGACGTGACTGTGCGAGTCGACCCAACCGGGAAGGACCGCACGCCCTCCGAGGTCGACCGCCAGATCGGCCGTCGGCGCTGCCGACGACGGGCCCACCCAAACGATCCGCTCCCCCTCCATCACGACGGCAGCGTCGGGGATGATGCCGAGAAGGCCTGGGCCGAGCGAAGGATCATTGGTCACCAATTCGGAGATGCCGTGCAGTGCGAGACTGCCGCTCTGCGCAACAACAGGCATGCTCACCCCCAGGCTCGTTCGACAGCGGCGGCCAGCAACGGCCCCGGATCCCCGTACTTGACGTGTTTCCCCGCCTTGGCCCGGGTCAACCCTGCGACCACCACCACGTCGATGTCCTGCGCTGTGGCACACATCACCAGCTGTTCGGGGCCGGCACCTGCGGTACGCGCACTGTCGGTGCGCAGCGCCACCAGATCTGCCGGGGAACCGGCCGCAAGCACGCCCCCGGGTGACGCGATTGCCGCGTGCGAGTTGTCCAGTGCAGCGGTCCACAGGGTCGCCGGCGCGAACACACCACGGTGGCCACCCCGCAACCGTTCGCCGTACTCCAGGCCTCGGGCCTGGGCGAGCGGGTCGACGAGCACGTGCTGGTCGCCCCCGAGCGCCAACCTCGCTCCGGCGGCGTGGAGTTGTGCGGCCGCCGGCAACCCGTCGGCCAGGTCTGCCTCCGTGGTGGGACACACCACGACCGAGCCCCCGGCACTTCCCAGGAGCCGGATGTCGTCATCGGTCAGGTGGGTGGCGTGAACGGCCGCTGTCAACGGACCCAATGCGCCGGCGTCGGCGAGCAGCCCCGTCGGAGTCAGCCCGGTGGCATCCATCGAATCGGCGTTCTCCGCCGCCTGCTCGGACAGATGAACATGCAGGACGCGACCGGCAGCCGTATCGACGACCACAGGCAGATCCTCGGCCGGCACGGCACGGACCGAGTGCACGGCGACCCCGATCCTCAGCTCGGCGGGCAGCGCAGCGACCCGTTCCGCCCAACCCTGCACGGAGCGATCGGAGAACCGATGTTGCACACCTTTGACCGGCCGACCGAATCCGCCCGCCAGGTATGCGACGTCGATCAGTGTGAGCGAAATACCTGCCTGCGCAGCGGCATCCGCCACAGCAAGCCCCATCGCATTCGGATCGTCGTACGGGCGGCCATCGGGTTGATGGTGAAGGTAATGGAATTCACCGACCGCCGTATATCCCGCACAGAGCATCTCGAGGTAGGCGGCGAATGCGAGCTCGCGGAGGCTGTCGGGCTCCAGCCGGCCCGCGAGCTCGTACATCAGCTCCCGCCAGGTCCAGAACGTTCCCGTCCCGTCATGCGTGCGTCCGCGCAGCGCGCGGTGGAACACGTGCGAATGAGCGTCGGCGAAGCCGGGCACGACGAGCCCCGGAAGACGCTCGACAGGGGCAAACGAGTCCCGGGCGCGGGTTCCGGTCACCTCCGTGATCACTCCTGCAGCGCAATGGATATCGACGCCCGAGCGGATGTGCCCGTCGATCAACGCCGCGTCACACCGATAGATCCGGGGAGCCGCAGATGCCGTCACCGGAGCAGATTCTGCAGCGTGTCCGCCAGCGCACCGATACCGATCAGGCAGTCCGCCGGATCCGCATACTCCTCGGGCGCGTGCGACACCCCGCTCGGGTTGCGGACGAACAGCATCGCGGTGGGGACATGCGCGGAGAACACCCCGGCATCGTGCCCGGCACCTGTCGGAATCACTGGCGCCGCAAGTAGTTCCGAGAGCTCGAGTCCCAGACCCGCGTCGAAGGCGACTCGGTCGACCATCGACTCACGCTGCAGCATGACGGTGCAGCCCTCGGCGGCGGCCTCGTCGCGGACCGCTCCGACGATGGCGTCGACGATGGCGGCGGTCACGGTGGCGGACTCGTGTCGCACGTCCAGCCACAGCTGTACCGACGACGCAATGACGTTAGTCCCGCCGGGTACCGGATTGATCCGCCCGACCGTGGCAACTGCACCGTCGTTGTCGAGGGTCGCGCGGCGCGCGGCGAAGACCGCCGCGGCGGCCGGAATCATCGGGTCCTTACGATCGGCGGGCAGCGTCGTGCCTGCGTGGTTTCCCTGGCCGTTCACGGTGATGCGCCATCTGCCGTGCGCCACGATCTCGGAACCGACACCGACAACGGCTGCCGCGTCGGCACTCTGCAGGAGTCTGCCCTGCTCGACATGCAGTTCGACAAAGGCGCCGATGGAGGCGAGCCGGGCCGGATCCGGGCCCATCCCCGCCGGGTCGATCCCGACGTGGCGGGCGGCATCGGCGACCGACGTCCCGTCGGCGTCGTGCAATCGGCGAACCTGGTCGGCATCCACAGCTCCGGTCAGCAGCCTCGATCCCATGCAGGGCAGGCCGAATCGACCGCCCTCCTCCTCCGCGAAACATGCCACGGCGAGCGGGCGTGCGGGGGTCAGCCCGCGCAGCCGCAGTTCGTCGACCGCCAGCAACGCGGACACCACTCCCAGCGGACCGTCGAACGCCCCGCCGCCAGGCACCGAATCAAGGTGCGAACCGGTCACCACCGCGTCGGGTCCCGCCGCGCCCCACCACGCCCATAGGTTGCCGTTCCGATCGGTCTCGACGTCCAAGCCGCGGCGCTCGGCCTGCTCGGTGAACCACTGGCGCAACTGCGACTCGGCATCGTCGAACGCGTGCCGTGAATACCCGCCGCGGAGGTGGTCCCGGCCGACGCCGGCCAGGTCGGCCCAGGCAGAAGCGAACCTGCTGCCGTCAGCCGCGGATCCGCCGAACCTCATTCGCCGCCCCCAGACGTTGGTCCCGCACCATGACCGGCCGCAGCCGCGGCCGGTGCCATTGGAATGGTCAGATGATTGGCGACGGCGGCAGTGTCGGCCTCGGGGTAGCCGGCGTCGACATGGCGCAGGACGCCCATTGCCGGGTCGTTGGTCAGGACGCGCTCCACCTTCGCCGCGGCGAGTGCGGTTCCGTCGGCAACAGTCACCTGCCCGGCATGGATCGATCGACCGATGCCGACGCCGCCGCCGTGATGGATCGACACCCACGTCGCGCCCGATGCCGTGCTGACCAGCGCGTTCAGCAGCGGCCAGTCCGCGATCGCGTCGCTGCCGTCGGCCATCGCCTCGGTCTCGCGGAACGGCGAGGCCACGGAGCCTGCATCTAGATGATCACGGCCGATGACGACAGGTGCCGACAGCTTCCCGGAGGCCACCATGGAATTGAACTCCAGGCCCGCTCTGTCCCGCTCGCCGGCTCCCAACCAGCAGATGCGGGCCGGCAGACCCTGGAAGGCAATCCGCTCGGGGGCCAGCCGCATCCAACGCTGGAGGCTGTCGTTGTCCGGGAACAGCCGGCGGACCGCGTCATCGGTCGCATGGATGTCCGCCGGGTCACCGGACAGCGCAGCCCAGCGGAACGGCCCCCTGCCCTCGCAGAACAAGGGTCTGATGTACGCAGGAACGAAACCGGGGAAATCGAAGGCCCGCTCGTACCCGGCGAGCTGCGCCTCGCCGCGGATGGAGTTGCCATAGTCGAACACCTCGGCGCCGGCGTCCTGAAAACCCACCATCGCCTCGACGTGCGTGGCCATAGAAGCTCGTGCCCGCTCGGTGAACTCCTCGGGCTTCGCCGCGGCGTACGCGTGCCATTCCTCGACGGTGACGCCGGTCGGCAAGTAGGCCAATGGGTCATGAGCGCTGGTCTGGTCGGTGACGATGTCGATGTCGACACCGCGGCGCAACAGCTCCGGCAGCACGTCCGCAGCATTCCCGATGACAGCGATGGAGACGGCCCGGTGTTTCTTCTTGGCGTCGAGGGCGAGCGCTATTCCGTGCTCGAGGTCATCCGCGATAACGTCGAGATATCTTGTTGCAAGACGCTTCTGCGCACGCAGCGGGTCGCATTCGATGCACAGCACGGTGCCGCCGTTCATCGTCACCGCGAGCGGTTGGGCGCCACCCATCCCGCCCAGCCCGGCTGTGACGGTCAGCGTTCCGGCCAGCCCGGCCCCTGCGAGGCCGTCGCCTGGCCGTCCGGTGTTGAGCTTTTCGGCGACTGCGGCGAACGTCTCGTACGTGCCCTGGACGATGCCCTGGGATCCGATGTAGATCCAGGATCCGGCGGTCATCTGCCCGTACATCGTCAGCCCCATCGCCTCGAGCCGACGGAACTCGGGCCAGGTCGCCCAGTCCCCCACCAGGTTCGAATTGGCGATCAGCACTCGCGGCGCCCACTCATGGGTGCGCAGCACCCCGACCGGTTTGCCGGATTGAACCAGCAGGGTCTCGTCCTGATCGAGATCGATCAGGGTGCGGCAGATGGCGTCGAAGCTCGCCCAGTTCCGGGCCGCCTTGCCGGTGCCGCCGTAGACGACGAGGTTGTCCGGATCCTCGGCGACCTCGGGATCGAGGTTGTTGCAGAGCATCCGCAGCGGAGCTTCGGTGGACCAGCTGCGAGCGGTCAGCGTGGTCCCCCGCGCGGCACGGACAGGGCGTGGGCCGGACGCCGAGCCGGCGCGGGAGAACGAGCCGGCACCCGAAGCGGAAACGGCGCCCGACACCGGGACACTCGACACGTGCGAAGGCGGTACGGCGTTCATCGGATCTCCGTCTCGAGAGCTGTTGACACAGTGGTGGAATGGCTGTCCGCGGGCGACCCGCCGGGCGGCGAGGAAACGACACCGGGCAGTGCCGAACCAACACCGGGCACCGCGGAACTGACGCCGGCCGTGGAGATGGCGCCGGCCGCAGTGATGGCGCCGGCCGCGAGCAGGTCCACCACCGCGTCGATCTCGACCCCGAGATGCCGATCCGGTCCGGGTCCGCCGACCCTGGTTCGCACCGCATCGCGGACGGCGGCGGTGACGGGACCCGGCGTCAGCGGCGCGCGCAGATCCAGTGCCCGCGCCGCGGTCAGGATCTCGACCGCCAGCACTCGTCGGAGGCCATCCACGGCGCGGCGCAACTTGCGACCGGCGTGCCAGCCCATCGAGACGTGGTCCTCCTGCATCGCCGAGGACGGGATCGAGTCGACCGACGCGGGAACGGCCAGTCGCTTGAGCTCAGAGACGATCCCGGCCTGCGTGTACTGGCCGATCATGTGGCCAGAATCGACACCGACCTCGTGGGCGAGAAACGGCGGGAGCCCGTGGGACCGGGTTGCGTCCAGCATCCGGTCGGTGCGCCGCTCGGCGATGCCGGCAACGTCGGCGACCGAGATCGCCAGGAAGTCGAGGACGGCAGCAACCGGTGCGCCGTGGAAGTTGCCGTTGGATTCCACCCGCCCGTCGGGCAGCACCACCGGGTTGTCGATGGAGCTCGCCAGTTCGCGGTCGGCAATCCGTCGCGCGTGCTCGACCGTGTCCCGGGCCGCACCGTGGACCGCCGGCGAGCAACGGAGCGAGTAGGCGTCCTGGACGCGGGTGTCCTCCTTGCCGGCGTGCGAGGCAACAATCGCCGAACCGGCCAGCGCGGCCGCCATCCGCGACGCACTGACGGCCTGACCCTGCTGCGGCCGCAACAGTTGGAGATCGGCGGCGAACACCAGGTCCGTGCCCAACAGCGCCTCCACCGACATCGCAGCGGCGAGGTCTGCCGCGTCGAGCAGCACCGATAGGTCGGCGATCGCGAGCACCAGCATGCCCAGCATGCCGTCGGTGCCGTTGATCAGCGCCAGGCCCTCCTTCTCGGCAAGCACGACCGGCGTGAGCCCCGCGTCGGCCAGCGCCGCGGCGGACGGCCGGCGCAGGCCGCGGCGGTCGAACACCTCGCCTTCGCCCATCAAGGACAACGCCACGGTCGCCAGCGGTGCCAGGTCCCCGGAGCAGCCGAGGGACCCGTACTCCGGGACGACCGGCGTGATGCCCGCGCTGAGCATCGCGGCGAGCGCGGCCGCGGTCTCCGGTTTGATGCCCGTGCGGCCGCGGGCCAGCGTCGCCAAGCGGAGCAGCATCAGCGCCCTGACAACCTCCCGTTCCACCGGTTCGCCGCTGCCCGCGGCATGCGACCGGATCAATGACGCCTGCAGCGCGGTTCGCCGGTGCGGGGGGATCGACGTGGTGGCCAGCGCACCGAACCCGGTGGAGATTCCGTAGTGGGGATGGACGTCATCCGCGAGGGCTTCGACAATCGACCGGGTTGCCGCCATCGCCGCCAGCGCGTCGGCGGACAACCGGACCGGCCTACCGTGCCGCGCAACGGACAGCACCTCATCACCCCGCAGCGGCGCCGTTCCGAGCAGAACAGGATCGCCGGGCGTACCCGCCGACATCGAGCCGGGTAACAGGCGCTTGGACAGTGCATCGGACGTCACGGCTTCATTGGATGCCGTCAACCCTGCCGGCGCGAGTGGGCGGCAGCTGGTTCTGTCCGGTATACCGGACAGATGCCGACCAGGGAGCCCGCGGCGCCCGCACTCCGGCGCGGCCTCGAGGTGCTCGCCCTGCTCGGTTCCCGGGCGACGCCGGTGTCGGCAGGAGCGATCGCCAGGGAGCTCGGCCTTCCACGGTCCACCACCTACGAACTGCTCACCGAGCTCGCGGCGGCCGGCTTCGCCGTTCACCTGCCGAAAGAGCGACGGTGGGGACTCGGGCTCGCCGCATTTGAACTCGGAACCGCGTACCTCCGCGGGGAACCGCTGGAACGCGCGGGCAGACCCGTCCTCGCCCGGTTGTGCGCACGCACGGGTGCGACCGCGCACCTCGGCGTTCTGCACGGCGCAGAGACCCTGTATCTCGCGAAGGACAAGCCCGGCACCGGCCCCACCCTGGTGACCGATGTCGGCGTACGACTCCCGGCCGCGCTGACCGCGACGGGGCTGTCGATCCTTGCGCACCTTCCCGCCGAGCAGGTACGCGCGCTCTTTCCCGACCGCGCCGCGTTCGTCGACCGCACCGGTCGCGGGCCGGCCACCCTTCCAGAGCTCCGCACCGACCTGGCGGCGAGCCGGCGGCGCGGGTGGGCGATCGAGGACGGCCGGGTCTCGGTGGGCACGGCCTCGGTCGCGGCGCCCGTGTTCGATCACAACGGGCTGCCCATCGCAGCGGTCGGTGTGACCGTCGGACACCGCTGCACGGCAACCACCGAGACCAGTTGCGAGCATGACTTCGCCGAACTGGCCGGGCCGGTTCGGCACGGGGCTTGGGACGTGACCCAGGCGATCGGCGGACGCAGACCGTCTTGACCCGGCCGATCAGGCGGCCGGAATTCCCAGACGCAGCCGAAAGAGGGGATCCGAACCGCGCTGACCGTCGATCAGGCACCCGGCACTGCACCCCGATCGAACCGAATCAGCGGACCCCCACCGCGCGGATCGAGTCGATCGGGCGCCTGGGAGTACACCCCGACGAAGCCGAATCAGCGGACGCGAAGCGCACGACCGAGCAATCATCCGCCCCCCCCGACAAGGATCAGGCGACGAACCGATCGCCGACCGAACATGGCACCTACTCGGCGACACCTTCAGCCCGCGCCGCGGCCGTCACCGCGGTGGCGACCATCTCGGCCAACCCGGGTGTGAACGGGTCCGGAACGATCCGGTCGGCCGTCGCGCGACCCGGCACCGCGGCGCAGATGGCGCCGGCTGCAGCGACCTTCATGCCCTCGGTGATCCGGCTGGCACCGCAGTCCAGCGCGCCGAGGAAGATCCCCGGGAACGCCAGGACGTTGTTGATCTGATTCGCGAAGTCGCTGCGGCCGGTCGCCACCACGGCCGCGCCGAACCGGAGGGCGTCGACGGGGTTGATCTCCGGCGTCGGGTTGGCCATCGCGAAGACGATCGGCTGCTCACCCATGGTCGCGACCAGCGCCGGGTCGACGGCGCCGCCCGACACCCCGATGAACACGTCCGCGCCGGCCAGGGCATCGGCCAGCTCGCCGGTGACGCCACGCGGGTTGGTCCGCTCGGCCATCGATGCCTTGATCGGGTGCAGTCCTTGGCGGTCGATCGCCAGGATGCCCTTGGAGTCGACCAGGATCAGATCGCGCACCCCGGCGGCGAGCAGGATGTTCGCGCAGGCAACGCCGGCGGCGCCGACACCGGCGATCACCACGCGCAGGTCCACCATCACCCGCCGGATCACCGAGGCCGCGTTCATCAGGGCAGCAAGGACGACGACGGCGGTACCGTGCTGGTCGTCGTGCATGACCGGGATGTCCAGCGCCTCGATCAGGCGGGCCTCGACCTCGAAACAGCGCGGCGCCGAGATGTCCTCGAGGTTGATCGCGCCGAACGACGGCGCGATCGCGGTGACGGCGGCGACGATCTCGTCGGGATCGGTGGTGTTGAGCACGATCGGCACGGAGTCCAGTCCCGCGAACGCCTTCATCAGCGCGGACTTGCCCTCCATGACGGGCAGCGACGCCTTCGGCCCGATGTCCCCGAGGCCCAGCACCGCGGTGCCGTCGGACACCACCGCCACCACGCGCGACGCCCAGGTGTACTCCCGGGCGGCGGCCGGATTCACCGCGATCAGGCTGGAGACGCCGGCCACGCCGGGCGTGTAGAGCATCGAGAGGTCACGGCGATCGCGGAGCGGCGCGCGCAGGCCGATCGACAGCTTGCCGCCCCGGTGCGCGGTGAGCACGTCCTCCGGGGTGAATCCGGCCGCAGGAGCAGGGGTCACGTCAGTGCCGACGGGGAGATCAGTACCGACGGGGAGATCAGTACCGACGGGGAGATCAGTACCGCCGGGGAGATCAGTGCCGACGGGGAATACAGCGTCGACCACGGCAGCCGGCGGCAGATCGATCTCGACAGGTCTGTCAGTGGTCATCGACATACTCAACTCCAGTGGGTGAAGCGGGTCGCAGGCGGCGGTCCGGTCTCCGCAGCGCCTGCTCGATCGGACCGAGGAGGGAACGCCGTGGAAGAGCGTCGCAGCCGCGCCCGACCGTGCTCGGTCGGGGACAGTTCGCGTTCGACGGGCGGGCGCAGGTGTGCGCCTCGTTCGCGCGTCGCCCCTCGGCGATGGGCAGGTCCGTCACGGTGGGACGTCGACCGCCGCGCGGATGGGCCGGATCGGTCCATCGGGCAGAGGGGTGGTGCTCGCAGTTCGAGGGTGATTCGAGCGGGTGCTGCGGGGTGGTTCATGCGGGTGGTTCGAGCGGTGGTCCGCCCATGATGCAGGACGGTACGTCAGTTGGCGGCATCGGGTCGGCGTGTTGCCGCACCGGGCGCGTGTTGTGGGCCCCGGGTTAGCTGTGGGTGCCGGGTTAGCTGTGGGTCCCGCGCGTGTTGCGGGCCCCCAATGTGCTCTGCGGCCTGCATGTGCTGTGGGACCCGCATGTGCTGTGAGGCCCCGCGGGTGTTGTGGGCCGCCGCGGGTGGGCCGGCACTGGAAGACCCAGAGTTGCCGGCACCGAAAGACCCGCCTCGTCCGGGCGAATCGATTGCGACTTCAGGCCGGAACGGCGCCGGCCTGCTTGGCGAGGTCGTCGATGGTGGCCGCCATCCGCAGATCGCGCTCCGTCACGCCACCCTCGGAGTGTGTCGAGAGCACGAACAGCACATCGCGCCATCTGATGTCGATGTCCGGGTGGTGATCGGCCGCCTCCGCGGCCACCGCGACGGCGTCGACCAGCCCGATCGCGGCGGGAAAGGTCGGCGCGGTGTACCGGCACCGCACGTCGTTGTTGTCGCCTCCCCACCCCGGAAGGGCGTCGAGGGCATCGGCGATCTCGGGGCCGGTCAGCAGCGTCATACGGCTCACGCTGCCCCGCCGGAGGGCCGCCGGTCAAGGATCGGCGCCCGGATAGGATCCGCCACCATGCAGGTACGCGAACTACTGGTGCCAGGGGCGTTCGAGTTCACGCCCGTCCAACACGGGGACGACCGGGGGCTGTTCCTCGAGTGGTTCAAGATCGACAAGCTGGTCGAGGCGATCGGCCACCCGCTCTCCCTCGCCCAGGCGAACCTCTCGGTCTCCAGGGCGGCCACGTTGCGCGGGGTGCACTTCGCTGACGTCCCGCCCGGCCAGGCCAAGTACGTCACCTGCCCCCGCGGGGCGGTGCTGGACTTCATGGTCGACGTCAGGGTCGGATCGCCGACCTTCGGCGCTGTCGACGTCGTCCGGCTCGATTCCGAGCACCGGCGTGCCGTTTACCTGTCGGAGGGCCTCGGTCACGCTTTCCTGGCGTTGGAGGACGACTCGACGCTGACCTACCTGTGCTCGACCGGCTACGCGCCCGGCCGGGAGCACGGCATCAACCCGCTCGACCCGGGCCTGGCGCTGCCGCTTCCGGAGGGCGTTGATTTCCTGCTGTCGGAAAAGGACGCCGCGGCGCCCACCCTCGAACAGGCCGCCGAGTCCGGCCTTCTGCCGACCTGGGAGGCCTGCCGGGAGTACGTCGCCGGCCTTCGTTGAGCTGAACGCACCGAGCCGCCGACCCACGCGGCGTGATCGACCCGGCCCGGTGTGCGACCAGCCACCGGGATCCACCCACTTCACCGTTCAATCGGGACAGAAGTCGGACAGAAGGCGGAACAGATGGCCCACAGGATCGCGCTGATCAGGCACGGACAGACCGAGTGGAGCAAGAGCGGCCAGCACACGTCCACCACGGACATCGACCTCACCGACGAGGGCGTGCACCAGGCGATGACGATCCCCAGCCTGCTGTGGGGCCTGGAGTTGGCGCCGGCAACGGTCTGGAGCAGCCCGCGGCTGCGCGCCCAGCGGACGGCCGCACTCGCCGGCCTGCACGTCAACAAGATCGTCGACGACCTGGCCGAGTGGGCGTACGGCGACTACGAGGGGATCACCAGCAAGGAGATCCGCAAGACCGACCCGGGCTGGTCGGTGTTCACCATGGGCGCCCCCGGCGGCGAGTCACCCGAGCAGGTCGCGGCCCGCTGTGACCGCGTGCTGGCGAAGGCGAAGGAACGGCTCAGCAAGGGTGACGTCGCCCTGTTCTGCCACGGCCACATCTCCCGGGTCCTGGCGATGCGGTGGGTCGGCCTGCCGGTCGCAAGTGGCGGCCTGATCCTGATGAACCCCGCCGCGGTCACCGTCCTGGGCCACTACCACGACGCGCCGTGCATCGAACATGCCAACGTCGTGCCCCTGCGCGGCCCGTTGCTCGCCCAGCCGCTGGACGACGACGAAGGCGGCGACTCCGCGGCCACCGGGCCGGCCAACACCGGGCTGGGGCATGCCTGACCCGCGAATTGTCCCGATCGAGCCGGATGACGTACCGGCAGTGGTGCAACTGGTCTACGACCTGGCGGAGTACGAGCGGCTCCGCGAGAACTGCCTGCTGACGGTCGACCAGCTGCGGGACGCGCTCTTCGGCCCGTCACCAGCGCTGTTCGGGCTGGTGTCCCGGGCCGACGGGATCGTGGTCGGCTACGCGCTCTACTTCCTGAACTTCTCCACCTGGGAGGGCGTGCACGGCATCTACCTCGAGGACCTGTACGTGCGCCCCGATGTGCGCGGCTCGGGTCTCGGCAAAGCCATGCTGGTCGCCCTGGCCGAACTCGCTGTCGAGCGCGGTTACGCCAGGGTGGAGTGGTCGGTCCTGGACTGGAACCGACTGTCGATCGACTTCTACGAGGCGCTGGGTGCGGTGCCGATGGACGGCTGGACGACCTACCGGCTCACCGGTCCGGCCCTGCGGCAGGTGGCCCTGCCGGAGCCGGACCTCCAGAAGGCGGACCCGCAGTAGGTGGACCGACAGCAGGTGGATTCGCAGTACGTGGATTCGCAGCAGGTGGACCCGCAGCTGATGGACCCGCCGGGGGCCGATCCGCAGACGGCTCGTCCTCCGCGAACGGCTCGTCCTCCGCGAACGGCAGCGGGAAGCTACTGACCCAGGCGTTCGCCGGCTTGCTGAGCAACAGGTAACCGGTGACGCCGCCCAGCGCCAGCAGACCGATGCCCCACGCGTACTGACCGCTAGGTGCGATCAGCCAGACCCCGACCGCGACCAGCACGACCTGCGCGACCAGGCACGGCGTCCGACCCCAGCGCCGGCCGTGCACGAGGGCGTTGGCGCAGATCCCCAGCAGCAGCGCCAGGACGACGTAGTAGAGGAATTGGGCGAACGTCCGCCCGACGGCGATGTCCTCGGCGAGCCCGGAGACCAGGGTCGCGACGGACAGCACGAGCAGCCCGACCCCCTCGAGAAACACCAGCAGTGCCGCCATGACGACAGCCCGTGGCGGCGGGATGCTGAGGGGGCGGGGATCGACGGGCACGCTCACGTCGATCACGCTACTCACCCGACCCGGGCCCGCCCGGAACGACGCCAGCGGGCCGCACGCCGGGACGGACCCGGGCACGTAGGCTGCGCTGCGATGCGAGCACTGCTGATCGTCAATCCCCACGCGACCTCGACCAACGAGCGACGGCGTGACCTGCTGGCGCACGCACTGGCCGGCGAGATGACGCTCAGGGTGGCGCACACGGAGCGCCGCGGGCACGCTGCCGAGCTGGCCGCGGCTGCCGCGGACAGCGGAGTGGACGTCGTCGTCGTGCACGGCGGCGACGGCACCGTCAACGAGGTGGCCAACGGGCTGATGTACCGCGGCCGCCGCCGGGACATGCCGCTGCTGGCGGTCGTGCCCGGTGGCTCCACCAACGTGTTCGCCAGGGCGCTGGGGGTCGATCCGGACCCGACCGTCGCCACCGAGCAGATTCTCGAGGCGTTGGCGAAGGACCGTACGACGACCGTCTCACTCGGCCTCGCCGGGGACCGGTACTTCACCTTCAACGCCGGTCTCGGCCTGGACGCCGAGGCCGTCCGGGCTGTGGAGAACCGCCGGGGCGCCGGCAGCACGATCTCCAATGCGATGCACGTCCGCTACACCGTCAGCCAGTACTTCAGGTCAGACCGGCGACATCCGCGGCTGACGCTGGAGCTGCCGGACCGCGAACCGATCACCGGGGTGCACCTGGTCTTCGTCTCCAACGTCGACCCCTGGACCTATCTCGGCCCACGGCCGATCAGGACGAACCCGGGCACCGCCGTTTCCACCGGTCTCGGTGTCTTTGCGCTGACCAGCATGTCCATACCGGTGGCGCTGCGGGCGAGCTCGCAGATCCTGACCGGGCGGACCGGGCGGTCCCGCCGGATCATCCGCGCGTACGACCAGCCGTGGGCCCAGGTGACGTGCAGCGAGCCTGTTGCACTGCAAACGGACGGCGATTATCTCGGCGAAAAATCGGACATGCGCTTCAGCTCTGTTCCCAAAGCCCTTCGATTAGTACTGTAGGGGCAGTCGCCGGACCCAGTGACGTGTTCGGCAGTTTCACTCAAACCCTGGTCTGAATCGTTCCGACCAGGCATCATGGTCCTTGTATCACGTGCGGACCGGCGTGAAGTGATGTCCGTAACCCCGCAGTGATCAAACCTTGACACCCCTGCTTGATGTGGAACCCTTCACAAGGCCGTGCGGTCGAAACCGCGCCAAACGGTCTCCGTTACCGAGCCGGAACATGAATCCGGCGATTGCACTTAGGAGTACAGACCCATGGACTGGCGTCACCGCGCGATTTGTCGCGACGAAGACCCCGAACTCTTCTTTCCCGTCGGCAACTCCGGGCCGGCCCTGCTGCAGATCGCCGAGGCCAAGGCCGTCTGTCAGCGGTGCCCGGTGACGAGTGAATGCCTGAGCTGGGCTCTGGAGACCGGGCAGGACGCAGGCGTCTGGGGCGCCATGAGCGAGGACGAGCGACGCTCCCTCAAGCGTCGCCGCGCCCGCGCGCGCGCCCGGAGCATGTAGCCCGGCTGGCCGGATGATGTCTTCCTGGCCCCGCGCGGCGATCAGCCTGCGCGGGGCCAGTTTCATGCCCGGGACAGAACGGGCCGACGTCGTCAACTCCGACCCCGCAGCGGCACCACGATGTGCACGGCCGTGCCGTCGGTCCGCTCAGGGGCGGCCCCGTTCGGTGACGCCGGCTCAACACCGGCCCCAACGGGCCCACCAACGACTCCAGCAGTGGCCGGCACGGCGACATCCGCACGATTGCCCATCTCGATGGTTCCCAGCATCTCCGCCGCGACCAGGGTCCGGACGATCTGCAGGCCGAGGCCGGCTGCCGTGTCCATCGAGAAACCGTCCGGGAGACCCACCCCGTCGTCGGTGACGAGGATGTCGAGCTGCTTGGCCGACCGCTTCACGGTGATGCCGACGAGGCCGCCCTGACCCTCCCCGGAACCGCCGGCGGGCGCCGGCACGAACGCGTGCTGCAGGGCGTTCTGCACGACCTCGGCCAGCACCATCACCAGCGGGGTGGCCAGCTCCGCCCCCAGGATTCCGAACGTGCCGAAGCGCCGCACCCGCGCGGAGGTTTCCGCGGCGGCGACGTCGCTGATCATCGGCACCAGCCGGTCGACGATCTGGTCCAGGTCGACCCGGTCGTCGGGCGAGGTCGACAGCGTCTCGTGGACGAGCGCGATGGACGCCACCCGGCGGACCGATTCACTCAGCGCCTGCCGCACCGAGGGATCGACGGACCGGCGGGCCTGCATCCGCAGCAGCGCCGCGACGGTCTGCAGGTTGTTCTTCACCCGGTGATGGATCTCCCGGATGGTGGCGTCCTTGGACAGCAGCGCGCGGTCCCGGCGCCGCACCTCGGTGACGTCCCTGACCAGCACCAGGGCACCGGACGGGCGGCCATGCGGGCGGAGCGGCAGCGCCCGGAACAACACAGTCGCCGCTCTCGCCTCCACCTCCATTCGCAGGCTGGCCCTGCCGCGCACCGCCTCGCCGATGCGGTTGGCGAGCTCGGCGGCATCGAACGGATCGTCGATCAGCGGCCGGGTGAGCGCGGCCAGGTCCTGCCCCAGCACCTCGCCGTTGTAGGCGAGCCGGTGGTACGCGGACAGCGCGTTCGGGCTGACGTAGACGACCCTGCCATCGGCGTCCAGGCGCAGTAGGCCGTCACCCGCCCTGGGCCCGGTGTGCATCTCGCCCGGGTGGTCGTGCGGCGGGAAGGTTCCGTCGGCCACCATCTGGAAAAGGTCGTCGGCAGCGTCGACGTAGGCCGTTTCCAGCAGGCTGCCTTCGCGGCCGACCAAGCTGCTGGTGTCCCGCTCGATGACCGCGATGACCTCGTCGAGGTAGCGGACGGGAATGACGTGCCGATGGATCCAGCTGCCGGGGAGATCGATCGGCGGTTCCTCGGAAACGACGCGCTCCTCCTCCCAGGCCCGGCGCAGCAGCGGGAACTCGGAGAAGCTGGCGCTGCCCAGCACCCGGTCGTCGACGAACGCCGTGACTCCCGTCGTCGGTCGGGCCTGCGCCGCGCAGATCAGCCGATCGGTGTCCGTCGGAACCCAGAGCAGCAGGTCCGAGAAGGACAGGTCGGCCAGCAACTGCCATTCGGACACGACCGCCTGGAGGTGCGCAACGGCAGACCCGGAGAGCGTCGAGTGCTCGGCGAGCACATCGGACAGCGTCGACATGGCGGAAGGTCCCGGTGTGGTTCGGCACGCCGTGCGACCGGCAGGGCGGCACGCTCGTGCGGGTGGTGGGCGGTCATCGGCGGCAGGACCCGGCGCAGCGGTCCGCAGTCAGGCGATCTCCGCGATGAGGTCGCCTTCCTGGACCAGCCCGCCCTCCTGGACGGCGACCTTGGACACGGTGCCGTCGACCTCGGCGAGCACCGGGATCTCCATCTTCATCGATTCCAGGATGACGAGCGTGTCGCCGTCGGCCACCGTGTCGCCCTCGGCGACAAGCACCTTCCAGACGTTGGCCACCATCTCGGCGCGGACTTCCTCGGCCATCGTCGATCCTTTCGCTTGCACAGGATGCGACCCGTCGTCGGCCGCACCTTTCCGGCCGGCCGGCTGCCGCACCAGGGACTGGCCGTCATCCTTTCACCACCCGGCACGTTCCCGATCACCACCCGGAACGGGGGCCACACCGCGGACCTTGGTGGCCGTTGCGCAGGCGTCGGGGCCGACGGCCACGACGTGGCAAAATAGATGGGCGTCGCGCCGTCCGGTGCGGCGGAGATCCATCGACGAGATCGCCGCAGTGGTCCCCCGCGTTGCCAGCCGGGCGGAGTGCGCTGGTGCGAGTCTGTAGGGAGCACTCATGAGCAAGCGCGGTCGCAAGAAGAAGTCCCGCAAGAAGAGCAGCGCCAACCACGGCAACCGTCCCAACTCCTGACGGTGTCGCCCCGCCGGGCCGGGCTACCCCGCCGGCCCGGCCTGTTGCGCGCCGATGCGTGGCGCTGGGGTCAGCACCTCAGGAGACCGCGGTTGACCTGAGGTCGATGTCGAGCGCGTGATCCCTGACGTGGTCCAGGGCCAGCCTGACGGCTCCCACCGAGACGACACTCTCCCCCAGCGGCGATGAGGCGACCCGCGGTGGTGTAGCGGTGAGCGCCGGAAGTTGCTCGCCGATCGAGTCCAGCAGAACGTCGGTCGAGTTGCTCACCGCACCGGCGAGGACGACCAGTTCCGGGTTGAACATCGTTCCGAGAACCGCAACGACCCGGGCCAACCTGATGGCGATGCGGTCGAGAATCTCCAGCGCGACCCGATCCCCGCCCGCGGCGGCCGCGAACACCATCTCTGCCGTGAGGTCGGTCGGCCTGCCCGACGACAGCTCGGTGAGGGTGGTCTTCTTCCGCCCCCGCAGGGCCGCTGCACCCCAGCTCCGGGCCAGCACCGCGACCCCCTCCGCGGAGCCGACCCCGTCGAGCATGTCCAGCCAGCCCAACTCGCCAGCGCCGCCGCCACTTCCGCGCAGCAGCCGGCCGGATTCCAGCAGGCCGACACCGAGCCGCTCCCCCGCCAACACCACCGCGAGATTGTCCACCCCCTGCCCGACGCCTTTCCAGCGCTCTGCGAGCGCTGCGAGGTTGGCGTCGTTGGCCGTCAGCACCGGCGCCGCAACCAGATCGGCGACGGCGAAGCGGCGAGCTTGGTAGCTCGCCTGTGACGTCTCGTGTTCGGACGCGATGGTGCCGTCGAGCTCGACTCGGGCAGCAACGCCCATGCCGACCGCCAGCACGTGCAGAGCGGGAACGCGGACCTCGCCGAGCAGCTCCACGGTTGCGTCCCGCACATCGGTGCCATGCACCGCAGTGTCGTCGGGGTCAGTGATCAGCACCCGCTTCGCGGCGATGGTTGCCCCGCGCAGATCCGCCACCAGCAGGGTGGAACTGTGCGCCCCGGCGTCGACACCGAGGACACAGCCTGCCCGCTCGTTGAACTGGAACCATCTCGACGGTCGGCCGGAGCGGTTTCCCGCCTCACGCATCGACTCCATTTCGCGAAGCCAGCCGAGCTTGATGAGCTCGTTGCAGACCGCGTGCACGGTCGCCCTCGTCAGACCGGTCTGAGCCATCACAGCGGAGCCCGTGATGGCGCCCTCGGCGGCCGCTGCAACTGCGAGCACCCGCCCGAGGTTCACCCGACGGACCAAAGGGGTGGTGTCCACCAACAACTTTTCCATCACTACTTGACCTCCGAGGGATGCCCGGCCACACTACATCAAGACCTAAATTAAGGTCATAAATCATCCAGCGTGTGGCCGCCCGATCGCCGGGGAACATGTCTGCTGCCTCCAACGAAGGAGTTCCGATGAATGCCGCTTTCCGGCCCGAATGCCCCACCGGTTCGTCATGACAACTGCCGGAAGAATGCGGCGGTCACTGTTGGTTCTGCCGTCGGCGGTTCTGTTGGCCGCGTCCGGCCTGCTGGCAGGATGTTCGTCCACCGACGGGGTCACCACCTTGACGTTCATGCAGAACAAACGCGAGGTGGTCCAATACTTCGACAAGGTCATCGCTGATTTCGAAGCCGAGAATCCGGACATCACGATCGTTCAGGATTTCAACGAGGGCAATTTCGTCCCGAGTCTGATCCGTGACAGCCCGCCCGACGTGGTGACCCGGGGATATGGCTCGACCACGGCCGACTTCACAAAAAAGGGTGTCTTCGCAGATCTTTCCGGGATGCCGGCGGCGGCGACGGTGGATCCGAAGGTCCAGCAGCTGGTCAACGACTGGGGTCAGTACAACGGCGAGACCAGCGCGCTGCCCTTTTCGCTGACGGCTGCGGGCGTCATCTACAACAAGCAACTCTTCACCAAGTTCGGTGTCACGGTGCCCACCACCTGGGACGAATTCCGAAAGGCCTGCGAGACCTTCAAGGCCGGCGGCGTCACCCCGATCTACGGCACCTACAAGGACGGCTGGACCGTCAATCAGGGTGCATTCGACTATGCGGCGGGCGGACTGCTGGACGTCCAGGACTTCTACGAGACCATGGTCGAGGAAGGCAGCACCGTCGGCCCCGATTCACCCGTCTCGTTCAGCCGGACGCTCCCGCCGGTCACCGATGCGATGAAGACGCTGTTCTCCTACACCCAGCCGGATGCCCCCAGCCGCGCCTACCAAGATGGCAACGCGGCGTTCGCCAACGGCGAGGCGGCCATGTACCTGCAGGGACCGTGGGCGCTGAGCGAGATTCTCAAGGCGAACCCCGCTGCCGACGTCGGCACGTTCGCGCTACCCATGACGAACAATCCGGCGGAGACCAAGGCGCGGGTCAACGTGGACATGTCCCTGTCCATCACCAAGGGCACACCACACCTGGAACAGGCTCAGCGCTTCATCGACTACCTGATGCAACCCAGGGTGCTGAACACCTTCAACGCCGAGAACGCCGCGTTCTCGACGCTGAAAGGGGCACCTCCCCAGGAGAACCCACAACTCGCCGGTCTGGCTCCGCTGATCGAGGAAGGCAAGTACTACCAGGGGATCTCCACCTACCTGCCGGCGGCGATCACCAAGGACAACTACATCCAGGCCTTCGCCATCGACCAGGATGCCGACGCCTTCCTGTCCACCCTTGACGCCGATTGGCAACGCGTCGCCGAACGCACCGCAAACTAGGCATCCCGAAGGAGATCCCATGTCCGCCAACGAACCTGCGGTGTTGCAAACGGCCGAGTACGAAGCCGTCGAGCATGCCCGCCAACCCGACGCCCCGCCCAACAAGGACAAGGTTGACCGCGCCTATTACTGGATGATCATCCCGGTACTGGCGGTGTTCGGTTTCTTCATCACCCTGCCCGCGCTGATCGGTGCCTTCTTCAGCTTCACCAACTTCGCCGGGTACGGCGACTTCGAGTTCATCGGCTTCACCAATTACGTCAACATCTTCAAGGACCCCAGCGTCCTGCAGCCGTATCTGTTCACGTTCTTCCTGGCGGTGGTCTGCACCGTCGTGGTCAACGTCGTCGGCCTTGCCGTCGCGCTCGGTCTCAATGCAAAGATCAAGTGGCGGACCGGGGTCCGCGGGATCTTCTTCATCCCGATGGTCATGTCGGCGCTGATCGTTGCGTATATCTTCAACTTCCTGTTCTCCAATTCGCTGCCGACCATCGCGACGAATCTGGGCATCACGCCGCTGGCCACCAGCATCCTGGCCAACGAGAAGTGGGCCTGGCTGGCGATCGTCGTCGTCACCGTCTGGCAGGCCGCACCCGGCACGATCATCATCTACCTGGCCGGACTGCAGGCCATCCCCACCGAGATGTACGAGGCCGGCGCACTGGACGGAGCCGGAGCCTGGCGCCAATTCCGCAGCCTCACCCTGCCGCTGTTGCTCGGGTACCTGTTCATCAACATCATCCTGGGGTTCAAGGGCTTCCTGGGCGCTTACGAGATCATCGTCGCGCTGACCGGCGGCGGACCCGGTACCGCCACCATCTCGGTGGCGATGAAGATCTTCTCCGGCTTCACCGGCGGCGACTACGCCTACCAGATGGCCAACGCGGTCATCTACTTCCTGATCACCCTGATCATCTCGCTCATGCAGCTGAGGATCATCCAGCGCCGAGGGGTTGCACTCTGATGACCACGACAACCGCTCTCCGAACCACACCGACGGCCGAGCCGGCGGCGGCACCCCGACGTCGCCGGTTCCGCGCCGAACGCGACGGCTACCGGGTCAACTGGTGGCTCACCGCGCTGATGCTGGTCGCGTCGCTGACCGTCCTGGTCCCGCTGTACTTCGCCATCGTCATGTCGTTGAAGACGCCCGAGCAGATCGCCAACGGATCGGGCTTCGAACTGCCCAATCCGGTGCGGTGGAGCAACTTCTCGGAGGCTTTCACCCTGGTGAACTTCCCGACGGCGTTCATGGTGACCGCCGTGGTCACCCTCGTGACGGTGTTCGGATCGGTGCTGGCCAGTTCGCTGGTCGCCTACGCGATCGCCAGGAACTGGGAACGCAGGTTCTTCAAGATCTCCTACATCTACCTGCTCTCGGCGCTGTTCATCCCCTTCCCGGTGATCATCCTGCCGCTGATCAGGCAGACGGCGCTGCTCGGTATCGACAGCCCGGTCGGCGTCACCATCCTGCACATCGTCGGCGGCATCTCGTTCTACTCGTTGCTCTACATCGCCTTCATCCGATCGCTGCCGACCGAACTCGAAGAATCGGCGCGGCTGGACGGCGCCAGCACCTGGCAGGTCTTCTGGAAGATCATCTTCCCACTGCTCGCGCCGATGAACGCCACCGTCGGGATCTTCGCGTTCCTCGGCTCGTGGAACGACTTCCTGCTGCCGCAGATGATGATCGCCGACCCCGCACTGCAGACGTTGCCCGTCGTGCAATTGCTGTTCCAGGGCCAGTTCAACACCAACTACGGCCTCGCCTTCGCTTCCTATCTGATGGCGATGGGGCCCGTGCTGATTGCCTACCTGTTCTCGCAGCGCTGGGTGATGTCCGGCGTCATGCGCGGCGCCGTCAAATAACCGCAAACCTCCAACGAAAGGAACCTGCGCCCGTGCCCGCGTCGAGTTCTGTCACGCTGCCCACCACCGATCCCCGCCAGCACACTGCACAGCACCAGTGGTGGAAGTCCGCCGTGGTGTACCAGATCTACCCGCGCAGTTTCGCCGACTCGAACGGCGACGGGATCGGCGATCTGCCCGGCATCATCGCCAGGCTCGACTACCTGGCCGAACTCGGCGTCGACGTCCTCTGGCTGTCCCCCGTCTACCCGTCGCCTCAGGACGACAACGGTTACGACATCAGCGATTACCAGGACATCGACCCGACCTTCGGGACGCTGGACGATTTCGACGAACTGCTCGCGCAGACCCACGCCCGGGGCATGAAGCTGGTGATGGACCTGGTGGTGAACCATTCGTCCGACGAGCACCCGTGGTTCGTGGAGTCCCGCTCCTCGAAGGACAACCCCAAACGGGACTGGTACTGGTGGCGGCCGCCGCGGGCCGGTCGGCAGCCGGGCGAGCCCGGTGCGGAGCCGACGAACTGGGAGGCGGCCTTCAGCGGGTCGGTCTGGGAGCTCGATCCGGCCACCGACGAGTACTACCTGCATCTGTTCTCCCGCAAGCAGCCCGACCTGAACTGGGAGAATCCGGAGGTGCGGGGGGCCGTCTACGCGATGATGCGGTGGTGGCTCGATCGCGGTGTCGACGGATTCCGGATGGATGTCATCAACATGATCTCCAAGGATCCGGCCTTACCCGATGGAGCGGTCAACGCCCGCAACCGCTTCGGCGACGGCCAACGGCATTTCATCAACGGGCCGCGCATCCACGAGTTCCTGGCAGAGATGCGCCGGGAGGTGTTCACCGACAGGGAGGGAGAGTTCCTGACTGTGGGTGAGATGCCCGGCGTGACGGTCGACGAGGCCGCGCTGTTCACCGACCCGGAGCGGGCCGAGGTCGACATGGTGTTCCAGTTCGAGCATGTCCAGCTCGATCAGGGTGCGCACAAGTGGGACCGCCGCCCGCTGGACCTTATCGATCTGAAGACCTCCCTCGGCCGATGGCAGGAGGGTCTCGCCGAGCGAGGCTGGAACAGCCTGTACTGGAACAACCACGACCAGCCGCGGGCCGTTTCCCGATTCGGTGACGACGGCCGGTACCGGGTGGAATCGGCGAAGCTGCTGGGCACGGTGCTGCACCTGCACCGCGGCACTCCGTACGTCTACCAGGGCGAAGAGCTGGGCATGACCAACGCCCCGTTCGGCGGGCCGGGTGATTTCCTGGACATCGAATCGGTCAATCACTTTGCCGCCGCCGTCGCGCTGGGCAGCGATGAGGAGGAGACGCTGGAGGCACTGCGCAAGGGCAGCCGGGACAACGCCAGGACGCCGATGCAGTGGGACGACTCGGCCGGCGCCGGGTTCTCCGAGGGGGTGCCGTGGGCGCCGGTGAACCCGAACCACCGGGACATCAACGCCGCCTCGGCGCAGGCGGATCCGGATTCGGTGTTCCATCACTACCGCCGGTTGATCGAGCTTCGGCATTCCGAACCCGTGGTCGCACACGGCGATTTCCGGATGCTGTTGCCCGATCATCCGACCGTCTACGCCTTCACCCGGACGCTGGAGGGGACCACGCTGCTGGTGGTGGCGAACTTCTCGGGGAGCGATGCCGACGTGCACGACGAAATCGCGGATGCCGGCAGCTGGGCCGGGCGGCAGGTCGTCCTGGGGAATTACCCGGCCCGTCCTGAAGCGCGGATGGTGCTGCGGCCCTGGGAGGCGCGGGTCTACCGCCACGGGTGACGACCGCCGGGAAGCATTCGGTGTCGCAGTCGGTTGCCAGCAGCGAGAGCAACCACTGCAAAGAATGGGGCGTCACCATGACCTACGTCATCACCGGTGCGACCGGCCAGCTCGGCCGCCTCGCCGTCGAATCCCTCCTCGCGCGCGGCGTCGAGCCCGGCAACATCCTCGCCACCGGGCGCAACGTCGAGCGATTGAAGGACCTGGCCGACCGCGGGGTACGTACCAGAGCCATCGACTATGACGAGATCGATTCCCTGCGAGCGGCTTTCAGCAGAGGTGACACCGTCCTGTTCGTCTCCGGGAGCGAAGCGGGCCGGCGACTGGCCCAGCACCGCAACGTGATCGAGGCGGCCCGGCAGGCCGATGTCGGCCTACTCGCCTACACCAGCATCGCCAATGCCGAGCTGTCCAGGATGCAGCTGGCGGCCGAGCACCAGGCCACCGAGGAAGCTCTCGCAGCGTCCGGCGTCCCGTACACCCTGCTGCGCAACAGCTTCTATCTCGAGGTGTACACCGCGCAGCTGCCGACCTACACGGCCCCCGGCGCGGTGATCGGCAGCGCGGGTGGCGGCCGGATCAGCGCCGCGACCCGGCACGACCTGGCCGAGGCGGCGGCGGTGGTGCTGCTCAGCAGCGACCAGGCCGGGCGCATCTACGAACTCGGTGGCGACACCGCCTTCACCCTGGCCGATCTCGCCGCGGAGGTCAGCGCAGCCACCGGTGTGCCGGTCGAATACCGGGATCTCCCGGAGGCGCAGTACGCCGAGATCCTGTCGGCTGCCGGCGTGCCCGCGTCCTTCGCCGCGGTCCTCGCCGATGTCGACGTCAACATCGCGCGGGGAGCCCTCGAGGTGACCAGTGGCGACCTCAGCCGGCTCATCGGGCACCCGACCACCGGCATGCCCGAGGCGGTCCGGGCAGTCGTCTGAGAGCGAACCTGCCTGGCCGTCCCGGCGCCGCCGGGGCGGTCCGGGTGGGGCGGCCCGAAGGGTGGGTCAGCTATTCGGGACGATCGGTCAGCCGAAGGCTCTCGACCGTCACCTGCTCGACGCCGGCCTCGGTGACGCTGGTCACCTGAACACTGCTCAACTGTGCGAACAGCCTGTGCCGGAGCTGCTCGGGAGCCCGCTCGCCGCCGCACTTGCGGTGCAGCAGGTCCTTGAGCTTGCGGTCGAGCCCCGCTTCCATCAGGCACGGGGAACACTCGTCGAGGTGCTGCTGCACCTTCGCCCGATTCTCCGGGTCCATCTCGTTGTCCAGGAACAACCACACGTCACGCAGCACCGAGGTGCATTCGGACTCGGCATCCATCTCGTCGACAGGGTCACCGCAGGCCATCGCCGGCACCTTCCCTTCGGTCGTCGGATAGTGAGTCGTCGGAAGTGCTGACACCGGCGGGCACCGGCACCGGTGGACTGCTGTCGGCCGTGGTGGCCGCATCCCGCTTCGGTCGCAGGAAGCCCCGCTCCTTCGCGTACTCGGTGAGAAGGTCGCGCAGCTGCCGGCGCCCCCTGTGCAGCCTGGACATCACGGTGCCCAGCGGAGTGCCCATGATCTCGGCGATCTCCTTGTAGGCGAATCCCTCGACGTCGGCGAGGTAAACGGCCAGCCGGAAATCCTCCGGGAGCTCCTGCAGGGCTTCCTTGACATCGGAATCGGGTAGCCGGTCGAGGGCATCCATCTCCGCCGACCGCAGCCCCGTTGAGGTGTGCGATTCCGCCGCCGCCAACTGCCAGTCGGTGATCTCGTCGGTCCCGCTGACGACCGGCTGGCGCTGCTTCTTGCGGTACCCGTTGATGTAGGTGTTGGTGAGGATGCGGTACAGCCACGCCCGTAGGTTGGTGCCCTGGGTGAAGCTCTTGAACGCCGCGAACGCCTTGAGGTAGGTCTCCTGGACCAGATCCTCCGCGTCGGCCGGGTTCCGCGTCATCCGCAGGGCGGCCGCGTACAGCTGGTCGAGCAGCGGCATCGCCTGTTCGGTGAACCGCTGGCCCAAATCGTCGTCAACCGACGTAGTCGCCACGTGATTCACCCGCCTGTTGGACGCCAGCGGCGGGTGCGTCCGGTTCCCCACGACGCGGTGGCCGCGACGCAGCGTCGAGGATACCCGGCCCGCGGGGCGCGTCCTCGTCACCGGCCCGGCCGGCCGAGCGTCGACGGTGCCCGTTGATCGCGGTGCGGCGCCGATGTCGGCAGCGGTCCGGCGACCGGACCGGGCGGCGACATCAGTCATGACCGGCCTCCTGCTGATCGATGGCGGTACCGGTGTTCCCGGCGTTTCAGGCTTCTGGTCGGTCAAACGCCCACCCGCCGGAAGCTATTCCGCCGACCCGGTCCGCGGCCGCGGGGCGCAGGGTTGCCGATGCCGCGTCAGTCGACGGGATCCAGTACCACCACAGGGATCTCCCGATCCGTTCTGGTCTGGTAAGTGCGGTAGTCGGGCCAGACCGACGCTGCGCGCTCCCACCACTCTTCGCGTTCACTGCCGGTGGCGACGTGCGCGCGATAGCGACGCTTGACCGCCTTGTCCTGCAGCTGGACCTCCGGATCGGCCAGCAGGTTGAGGTACCAGACGGGATGCTCCGGTGCCCCGCCCTTGGACGCCACCACCGCGTATCGCTGACCATCGGTGACCCGCATCAGCGGCGATTTGCGGATCGCCCCGCTCTTGTTGCCGACAGTGGTCAGGATCACCGTCGGCACTCCCCGAAGGGTCGATTCCAGCGCACCATCGGAGGCCTCGTAGGCGGCGACCTGCTTGTTCGCGAAACTGTCCGCGCCTGGCACATAATCCTTGTCCGCTGACACCCGTTCCCCCTTCGGTCCACTGCGTCTCGGTCCACTGCGTCTCGGTCCACTGCGTCGCAGCACCGCTCATTTGAGCGGTCACCGGCCATTCTGCCCAGCGGGCTCACCAGGTGACCGGCAGGCTCTCCGCGCTGTAGACGATCGAGGAATTCCGGAATCGCAGATCCTGCAGGGCGATCGCCGGGCGCAGCGTCGGGAACCTGCGGGCCAGCGCCGGGAACGCCATCCGCAGCTCCATCCTGGCGAGCTCGGCACCGACACAGCGGTGGATGCCGTAGCCGAACGCGAGATGCGACGTCGGCGCCCGGGTGGGGTCGAACCGCTCGAGATGGGACGCGCCGGAGTCCGCTGCCAGGGCCGGATCACGATCGGCAGCCGACAGCGACACGAGAACCAGTGCCCCCTGCGGGATCAGCTGATCCCCCACCTGCACCTCGGAGCGGGTGAAGCGCGGGAAGGCAACCTGGACCACGGTCAGATAGCGCAGCAGTTCCTCGACCGCGCGGTGCACGGTCTGGTCGTCGGCCGCGCCGAGCGCCGCAAAGTGTTCGGGACTCTGCATCAGAGCGAGCGCACCCAGCGCGAGTGAACTCGCCGTCGTCTCGTGGCCGCCGGTCAACAGGCCGTCGGCGAGGCCGGCGAGCTCCTGGTCGCTGATGTCGTCGCCGTACTCGCGAACCAGCATGCCCAGCAGGCCGTCACCCGGATTCGCCCGCTCCTTCTCCGCCAGCCCCTTCAGATACTCCAGTGACGAGGAGATGGCGTCGAGCGGCGAGTCGTCGCCCAGGTCGAAACGAGCCGTGCTCAGCGCCTGGAAGCCGTCGCGGTCGGCGTACGGGACGCCGAGGAGTTCGCAGATCACCAGGGAGGGAATCGGCAGCGCAAAGGTGGGCACGAGATCCGCCGGCGCCCCGGCCTCCTCGATCTCGTCCAGCTGCCCCTCGATGATCTCGCCGATCCGCGGCCGGAGCCGCTGCAGCCGGCGCATCGTGAATTCCGGCGTCAGCATCTTCCGCAGGCGGGTGTGGTACGGCGGGTCCGTCATGCCCAGGCCGCCCGGATCCTGCTCGTCCGCGGTGCCGCCCGTCGTCAGGTTGCCGAACGCGTTGCTGAACCCGACCGCGTCGCCGAGCACGGCCTTGGCCGCCGGATAACCGGTCACCAGCCAGGCGGTGATGCCGAACGGCAACTCCAGCTTGGACACCGGCTCGGCGGTGCGCCGCTCGGCCAGCTCGGGGATCGGGTCGAGCCCGTCGCGGGAGAACAGCAGCGGGAAATGCAGCGGGTCCGTCATCGGGATGGTCCTCCGGGTTCGTGGCGGGCAGCCCCATCGTGCCCCGGGTCCGAGCCGAAGGCGGCGATCTCGTCGAGCACCCGCTCGGCGAGCCGGACGTCCCCGGTGAGATCGCGATCCTCCATGTCGACCGGCAGCGGCGCGCAGAACGACCACGCGGCGGCGAGCGGATCGGGAACGGTCAGCCCGCGAACCCTGATCGCGCGCACCGCGGCGACCAACTCGACGGCGACCAGAACACGTGCCGCGCCGATCGCGTCGGTCAGCTGATCGGCGGCAAGCGGCGCGTACGTCGCGTCCTGCTCGACGCCGCGGGACAGGCCCGCGGTCTGCGTCGCGGCGGGGATGGCGCTGGCCCGCACGGTGCCGAGCGCGGCCGCCGCGGTGTATTCCAGGATCATGATTCCGGACGCGGTGACCGGCCCACCGGCAAGGAACAACCGCCCGGGGCCGGGGGGAGGTCGCGTCGGATCATCGAATTCACCGTCCGGTGGCGGCTCGGTCAGCAGCGCCAGCCGGTTCACCGAGCCGACTGCCGCGCGGGCCAGCCCCAGCGCCGCGTCGTCCAGGGCCGCGGTCAGGTGGACGGCGTGAAAGCCGCCGTGATGGACGACCGTCGCCGTTCCGTGTTGGCCCGGGAGCGAGGGTTCCGGACCGTCCAGGACCAGCGGGTTCTCAAGTCCGGCAGTGGTGAGCGCGGTGACGACGTCACGCAACGTCGCGGCGGCATCAACCGCGATACCGAGGGTCTGCGGGGCCGCCCGCAGGCCGTACTGGTCCTGCAGCCGAGCGGCCTGCCTGCTCCCTGCGCCGAGCGCACGGAGCATCCGCGCGACGTGCCGGGGCCCGCGGAACGGTCCGGCCGCACTCGGATGCAGCGCACCCGCCGCGCCGTCCCTGGCCAGGAAGGTCAGCGCCGTCACGACCGTGGCAGCGGCCAGCAGCCGATCGAGGTCGATGACGGCGAGCGCGGCCCGGCCGATCGTCAGGGCATTGGAGGACATCAGCGCGAGGCCGTCACCGGTGTCCAGTGCCCCGGGCGGCAGGGCGAGCGCGAGGCGCGCCAGCGGGGCGACGTCACCGGTGCCCAGTGAGTTGAATCGCCCGATCGTCGGCATCCGGTCCTGGTTCAGCAGGTCGACCAACGCCTCGGCGGTCGCCGGGCCGAGCCCGCTGCGGCCGACCGCGATCTGCTCCAGCCTGACCACAGTCATCGCCCTGACCTGATCGTTCGACAGCGGTGGACCGGCGGTGGTGGCGTGACTGCGCAACAGCCCGTCACCCGACCCGTCCGGTGAATCCGGGCCGTCCATGACGCGTGCAGTCAGCAGGGCGCCGACCCCGGTCGACCGGCCGTACACCGGTCCCTGCGCGGCGAGTTCCTGCACCGCCCGGTGACCTGCCCGGAGTCGCTCAGCGACCGCCGGTGCGAGGCCGATCGGCTCCCGGTCACGGGCGATCGCGCAGATCTGTTCGCAGGTCATCGTGCCGTTGCCCACTTCGATCACCGGTCCAGTGTGGACGTGCGGTGTCGGTGTCCGAGACAGCACGTCCGGGGTAGAGCGGGTCGGCTGTCGGAGCCTCGGGGTACTGTCTGGCACGAGCGTTGATGGGTCAGCCGGGTGATCGCACCCGGCCCGCGAGGCGCTCGGACGTCAACGACGACGGCCGCTCCGCCTACCTGCCCGGCTCCACAGGCCTACCCGAGAGGGACCGCCGTGATCAGCTTCCAGTCAGTGTCGAAGGTCTACCCGGATGGAACTCCGGCGGTCCAGGACCTCACCATCGAGATTCCCACCGGGAAGATCACCGTTTTCGTCGGGCCATCGGGGTGCGGCAAGACCACCTCGGTCCGGATGATCAACCGGATGATCGAACCGACCGGCGGGACGGTGCTGATCGACGGGCAGGACACCAAGAGCATCGACGCACCCACCCTGCGCAGGGGCATCGGCTACGTCATCCAGAACGCCGGCCTGTTCCCGCACCGGACGGTGCTGGACAACATCGCCACCGTCCCGGTCCTGCAGGGCAAGAGCCGGCGCGAGGCCAGGGCCGCCGCCGCCGAACTGCTCGACCGGGTGGGCCTGGACACGGCGATGGGAAAGCGTTATCCCGCACAGCTTTCCGGCGGTCAGCAGCAGAGGGTCGGGGTCGCCCGCGCGTTGGCGGCGGACCCGCCGGTGATGTTGATGGACGAGCCGTTCTCCGCGGTCGACCCGGTGGTCCGGGCACAACTGCAGGACGAGTTCACGCGGCTGCAGGCCGAACTCGGCAAGACCATCGTCTTCGTCACCCACGACATCGACGAGGCCGTCAAACTCGGCGACGGCATCGCGGTGTTCGCCGTCGGCGGCCGGCTCGCGCAGTACGCCTCCCCCGCCGAGGTACTCAGCAGGCCGGCGGACGACTTCGTCGCCGACTTCGTCGGACGCGACCGCGGATACCGCGCACTCTCCTTCCTGCTGGCCGGCGCGCTGCCGCTGCACGACGAGCCGACCCTGGTGATGGGCCGGTCGGTCGAGGCCGGCATCGTCCCGGCAGGTGCCCCGGCCGACGCGCCGTACTGGGTGCTGGTGGTCGACGACGGCAGACAGCCCCGCGGCTGGGTGGACGCCAGGAGGCTGCAGCCGGGCCACGCCGTCGACATCGGCGATCTGGTCCTCGGCGGCTCGCTCGCCGGGCCCCGGGCTTCGTTGCGCACCGCGCTGGACGCGGCTCTGTCGTCACCGTCGGGACGTGGTGTCGCCGTCGACGAGGACAGCCGGGTGATCGGCACGGTTGCCGCCACCGACGTGCTCGACGCGATCGAGACCGCCCGGTCCGCCCCCGATGCGGCCGACGGCGACCACAGTTCCGGCCGGCTCACCAAGGACCAGTCCGGAGCGGCGGTTCCGTCGTGAACTGGAACTGGCTGAACCGCAACACCGACCAGATCCTGTCCTGGCTCGTTGCGCACATCTGGCTGGCGGCGATCCCGACGATCCTCGGGTTGCTGATCGCGCTGCCGCTCGGTGCCATCGCGTTCCGGTACCGCTGGAGCTACGCCGTGTTGATCACCATCGCCGGCCTGCTGTACACGATCCCCTCGCTGGCGCTGTTCGTCGTCCTGCCCGGTCTGCTCGGCACCAGGATCCTGGACCCGATCAACGTCGTGATCGCACTGACGCTCTACACGGTGGCCCTGCTCGTGCGAGTGGTGGCCGATGCCCTGGATTCGGTGTCGCCGCTGGTCCGGCAGAGTGCGGTCGCGATGGGCTACCGGCCGCTCCGGTCGTTGGTGACGGTGCAGTTCCCGCTCGCGGTCCCGGTGATCGGGGCGGGTCTTCGGGTCGCCGCGGTCTCCAACGTCAGCCTCGTGTCGGTGGCCGCACTCCTGGGGATCCCGCAGCTCGGGCAGCTCTTCACCACCGGGTTCCAGCTCAATTTCTTCACCCCGATCATCGCCGGCATCGTGTTGTGCCTGTTGGTCGCCGCCGTCTTCGACGGGCTCATCCAGCTGGCCGTCCGGCTCAGCACCCCGTGGGAGCGGGCGGTGAGGCACCGGTGACCGGCGCGTTCAGCTGGCTCGCCGACCCGGCGAACTGGACCGGAAGCGGCGGGATCCTGGCCAGGCTGTGGCAGCACCTCTGGTACGCGCTGCTCTCGCTGGGCATCGCGATGGTCATCGCACTGCCCATCGGCGCCGCGATCGGCCACACCGGCAAGGGCACCGGGCTGGTGTCCGGGCTGGCCAACGCGCTGCGGGCGCTGCCGACTCTGGGCCTGTTGATCATGCTGGCGCTCTGGGGGCTGAACACCCTGCCCGGCTCCGTCGCGCTGCTCGGACCGACGATCGCGGTGCTGATCATCCTGGCCGTCCCGCCGATCCTGTCCAACACCTACGCCGGGATCGCGGCCGTCGACCCGGCAGCGAGGGATGCCGCGCGTGGGATGGGAATGACCGGCGGCCAGGTCCTGACGAAGGTCGAGTTCCCGGTGGCGCTGCCGCTGATCATGTCCGGCATCCGCTCGGCCTACCTGCAGGTGGTGGCCACCGCGACCATCGCCGCCGTGGTGTCGCTCGGCGGGTTCGGTCGCTACGTCATCGACGGCCTTGCCCAGCAGAACTACCCGATGATGGTCGGCGGTGCGTTGCTGGTGGCCCTGCTGGCCATCATCGGCGATCGGATCCTCGCCCTGATCGCGCACTTCGCCGTCTCCCCGGGCATCACCGGCCGATCCGTCAAGGGGCGGGCGACGAGCGCCGACCTGGTCGTCCGGCGCGATCCCGGCGCCGACGGCGGAACCGTGACCGACGGCGAACCCGAACGGGTCGACGCCGGCATGGTGCGTGCCACCCAGATCGCCGACCGGACCGGTCCGCTGTGATCGCCCACCACCAGCGTTTTCGATGTCGCGGCACCACCGTCCCCGACCCCGCCTGACCCAGCCGCTCAGCCACCCCGTCAAGACCGTCACCACAACCACCGCACAATCAGGAGTGACCGTGCACCATCGCCTTCGCACCTTCCGGCCGGCATTGCTCGTCGCCGGCGCCGTCGCCGCATCGTTGGCTCTGTCCGCCTGCGGCAGCTCGTCCGACCCGCTCGCCGGGTCGTCCACGTCCAGCGCCCCCGCCGCCACCAGCGCCGCATCCGGTGCGTCGGGCTCGGCAGGGAGCGGCTCCGCCGGTGCCGGCGGCACCATCACCATCGGCTCCGCGAACTTCCCGGAGAACGCCACCCTGGCCAACATCTACGCGGAAGCGTTGAAGGCCAAGGGCATCGACGTCGCCACGAACCTGAACATCGGCGCCCGCGAGGTCTACATCAGCGCCCTGCAGGACGGCTCGATCGACCTCATCCCCGAGTACTCCGGGGTGCTGCTGCAGTACTTCGACAAGGCGGCGACGGCCGTGACCTCCGAGGAGGTGTTCGCCGCGCTGCAGGAGGCGACACCCGACGGCCTCAAGGTGCTGACCCAGTCCGCCGCGGAGGACAAGGACGCCGTCGTGGTGACGAAGGAAACGGCGGAGGCGAACAATCTCAAGACCATCGCCGACCTTGCTCCCGTCGCGTCCACCTTCGTTCTCGGCGGGCCGCCCGAGTTCCAGACCCGGCAGACCGGCGTTGTCGGGCTCAAGGACATCTACGGCCTGACGTTCAAGGAATTCAAGGCCCTTGATACCGGAGGCCCCCTCACCGTCGCCGCGCTGAAGGGCGACCAGATCCAGGCCGCCAATCTGTTCACCACCGACCCGGCGATCGCCACCAACGAGTTCGTCGCCCTCGAGGACCCGAAGAACCTCTTCGCCGCGCAGAACGTGCTGCCGCTGATCAACGCGGACAAGGCGACGCCCGAGGTGCAGGAGGTGCTCGACGCGGTCTCGGCCAAGCTGACCACCGAGGCTCTGCTCGAACTGAACACCAAGGTCCAGGTCGACAAGGAGGACTCCGTGCAGGTTGCCCAGGAATGGGTGGCTGCGAACCTGAGCTGACCGATCGACGACCGAAAGGGCCGACTCCCACCGCGGGAGCCGGCCCTTTCGGCGTTCCAGGGCTTGCCACCGCCGTCGACCGGGTCTATACCTCGCGCAGGAGGCCGACATGCCGACACAGGAGACCGCGCCGCCCGGGATTCCCGGGCAATCGACGACGACAACGGGGTACGCCTTCAGTACCGAGGGTCGCCTCGCGTCGCCCGATGAGGGGATATCCGTCGAGGAGTTGCAACTGGCCGCCCGCAACCACGCGATGCCCCTGGAGGCGCTGCGGTACGACGTCACGCCGATCGGACTGCACTACCTGTTGACCCACTACGACATCCCCGATGTCGACCCGGCGAATTGGCAGCTGACCATCGGCGGCCACGTCGAGCGGGAGATCACGCTGGACGCCGGCACGTTGCGCGCCGGGGCCAGGCAGACGCGGCGGGTCACGATGGAATGTGCCGGAAACGGGCGGGCGCTGCTTTCACCCCGGCCGGTCAGCCAGCCCTGGCTGACCGAGGCCGTCGGCACCGCTGAGTGGACCGGGGTCGCGGTCAGCGACCTGCTCGCCGAGGCCCGGCCGCTGCCCGGTGCGGTCGACGTCGCCTTCACCGGCGCCGACCACGGCATCGAACGGGGTGTCGAGCAGGACTATGCCCGCGGGCTGTCGATGAGCGACGCCACCGATCCGTCCGTCATCGTCGCCGACGAGATGAACGGCCAACCGCTCCCGCCGCAGCACGGCGCGCCCGCCCGGCTGATCGTCCCGGGCTGGTACGGGATGGCGCACGTCAAGTGGCTGCGCCGGATCACCGTGCTGGACAGACGTTTCGACGGCTTCCAGAACGTCACCGCCTACCGGATCAGGCAGGACACCGAACCCGGCGAACCGGTGATGAGGATCGTCCCGCGGGCCCTGATGGCACCACCGGGCCACCCGGACTTCATGAGCCGGATCCGGCTCGTCGACCCCGGTCCGGTGCTGCTGACGGGCAGGGCGTGGTCGGGCCGGTCGCCGCTGCGGGGTGTGCAGGTCAGCACCGACGGTGGAGCCCATTGGCACGAGGCGGCCCTGGGACCGTCGGCGGGACGCTGGGCCTGGCGCCCGTGGAGCCTGCACTGGGATGCCCGCGATCCGGGGCCGGCCGAACTGCTGTGCCGGGCGACGGACGAGAGCGGGACAACGCAGCCGGTCGACCAGCCGTGGAACCGGCAGGGAGTGGCCAACAACATGGTGCAGCGCGTCCGGGTGGTCGTCCGCGGCTGACCCGGGGTGCGAGGGGTCAGCCGAGCAGTGCGATGCCGACTGATGTTGCTGCGAAGAGCGTTCCGCCGGTCAACAGGACCATGATCATCGAGCGGCCGCGGAGCGCGACGAAGGCCGCCACCAGCACGGCGGCCGCGGTCGGCAGGACCGTCGCGAGCTCGATTCCGGCCTGACCCGACGGATCCGACGATCCGTGACCGATCACGCCGGCGAGCAACAGTGCCGCGATCCCGCCCATCCCGGCGTGCCGGAGGCCCTGCTGGGTCCGCTCGCCCAGCCGCAGCCGCTCGCCGAGCAGCAGCGGGGTGAGCCTGAACGCGTAACTGCCGGCGCCGACGAGCAGCACGACGACCCACACGGTCATGACCGCGCCGACCGGGACATCGTTGACCCGGACACCGCCGACCGGGACCGCGCCGACCGGGACATCCCTGACCGAGACGTCCCTGACCGAGACGTCCCTGACCGAGACATCGCCACCAGACTGCCGGCCAGCGCGGCAGCGGCCATCGCCGCGAGGATCCCGGTCCCCGGCGGCCAGGAGCGGCCGACCAGCGCGACCCCCGTCGCGGCGCCGACGGCGGCGAACCCACCAGGGACGCGCACGTGCGGCGCGACAATGGCCGTCAGGCACAGCGTGACGGCGATCGAGAGATGCTGCGCCAGGTGATCGAAGGAGCCGAGCAGGGCGCCGGCAGTGACCGCGACCGTCCAGCCGACCGTCAGGCAGATCGACGCGCCGGCATAGTGCGCGCGCCGCTCGGCGAGCCCACCCGGTTCGGCGGCCCGCCGCTCCGCGAGCATCCAGGTCGGGTCGATGACGGCCGCCGCGGCGAGCATCTTGGCCACCGGGCGCGCGGTCCCCCAGAGTGGCGCGAGCGCCGTACCGAACACGAGCAGCCGCAGGTTGATCAGCAGTGCCGCCCCGACAGCGGCGGCCGCGCCGGACCCGGTGTGGATCAGTTCCACCACGGTGAGGTGCGCGCTCCCGCCGTAGAGCAGCCCGGTGCCGGCCCAGGCGGCGAGCGGGTCGATGCACCGGCCGACCGCGGCGCCCAACAGCAACCCGAACGGCAGGTAGCCCACGGTGATGGGCGCCATTGCCGCGGCCCCGCGCAGCATTTCGCGGCGGGCCAGGTTCGATGCGGGGGCATCGGACTGTGCCGTCCCGTCGTCGGTGGTGATGTTCATGACGGCATCGTTCCCGGGCGGCCTTCCGCGGACCTTCCGTCGGCGGGCGGTGTGGCGGGCACTCGGGAAGACCTCCGGAAGGAACGCCCAGCGAAGGACCCCGCGGGGAATGAGCCGGCCCGGACCGAGACGTCCGCCGGATCAACCCTGGACGACACCCGGTGCGGACGGCGAGCGGCGGCACCGGCGGGCGTCGAGCGGCTGCCCGGACGCCTCGAACAGGTCGGCGGCCGCCGTCCGCAGCCGGTCGGCCGCCTCCGTCGCACCCTCCGCTGCGGCCAGGTGTGCCTGGACCTCCAGCAGCGATGCCTGCCAGGCCGTGCCTTCCCAGTTCACCGCCGACTTCTCCGCCGCCCGGAGGTGTCGGCGGGCGTCGTCGAGATCACCGACGTCCGCGCAGGCCCGAGCCGCCGGAACCGACAACATGACCGAACACAGCGGGCAGTAGTCGCTCATCCCGAGGGTCGCCTCCGCCCGGGCGACCATCTCGCGGGCCGCGACCGGGTCCGGGGCGGCGGCGATCATGGTTCCGTAGATCCGCTGAATCAGGTGCGAAGGGACGCTGGAGAAGCGGGCGAGCGGGAGCGAGCGGACCAGCAGCCGGTTGGCCTGTGCCCGGTCCCCGCGCTCGAGCGCCACCTCGGCCAGTCGTTGCAGGCTGAGCGCCTCGCCGGCCGCCGAGCCGATGTCGCGGTGCAGGTCGGCCGCCTCCAGCAGCTCGCTTTCGGCCAGACCCAGATCGCCCATCAGCAAGGCGGTTTCGCCGCGCAACGCGGTCGCGAAGGCCACCGCACGGAGTACGCCGGATCGCTCGGCGGTGTCCCGAAGAGCGGCCGCGAGTTCGAGGACCTCCTCGTAGGGGGTCGGTCCGTAGAGCAGGTACTCGGCGACGCACAGATGCGAGTCGAAGATCCGGCTGGCCAGCGCCGGCCGGTCGACGCCGACGCGCAGTTCCGCCCGCAGCCGGTGGAACCATTCACCCCGGGTGTGCGCGACGAGACCCTGTAACGCCATCAGGTCGAACATCTGCCATTCCAGCGGGACGCCGAGGGTGACCCGCTGCCTGGCCTCGGTCGCCGCAGCATCGGCGGCTGCCATGTCGCCCCGGAAGAAGGCGAGGTGGCCCCTGGCCAACAGCAGGATCGCGTCGTCCGCCGACCCGTCGGGTGTCAGGCCGTCCAGCGCGATCGTGGCGGTCTCAAGATCACCGGCGAAGATCGCCGCGCGGGCCAGTTTGGCGCGCAGCCGGGCACCGGCGGTGGGGTCGTCGACGGCCGCCAGAGCCTCCCGATAGGCATCGACCGTTCCAGCGTCGGCGCACGCCATCAGCAGATCGGCGCGCATCGTCAGCAACATTGCCAACTCGGCGCCCTGCACCTGGCCCCGCACGGAAGCCAGGATGTCCAGCGCCTCCTTGTAAGCACCGAGCGCTGCGGAGGTCTCCGCGGCCCGCAACATCCACGGCGCCGCAGCGCCCCGATCACCGGCCTCCACCAGGTGGTGGCCGATGCGCGCCGCCGACCGGTCGAGGCCGATGAGCGCGTCGGCGGCCCGCCGGTGCAGCGCGCGTCGCCGGGGGCCGGCGAGCCGTTCGAGGACGGCATCGCGCAGCAACGAGTGCTCGAACGCATAGCCGGTTTCCGTCCGGACCACCACGTGATGGACGCGGGCGGCGTCGAGCACCGCGTACGCCTCGTCGTCGGACAACCCGGCCACCGACAGGAACTCGTCCGTGTCGAAGGAGTTGCCGAGCACAGCGGCCGCCGCCAGGGCGGTGACCTGCTCCGCCGAGAGCGCCCTCAGCGACAGTGATCTCGACGGCAGCGCCGTCGGGTCCTCCCCGGACCTCAACAACTCGACGACGGCGAACGGCACCCCGCCGGACGCCACCCGGACCGCGTCGGTGAAGCCCGCGTCCGAAGTGGGCGACAGCCGTTGTACGAGTAACGCGACATCGTCCGGCGCCAACGGTCCGAGATCGAGCGCGTCCGCACTGGCCCTGCCCAGCAGGCTCCGCCGGACGTCGGCCAGCGCCGCGGACGGTTCCGGACGGTGCGCGACGACGATCAGGACGCGCTCGGAAACGGTGCTCCGCGCCAGATAGTGCAGAAGCCGCAGACTGGCGTCGTCGGCGAGATGCGCGTCGTCGATGACAAGGACCGCACCGGCGCCCGCCGCCGCGAGTCGCAGTAGTTCGGCGACCGCGACGAAGAGCCGCTGATGGCCGCCCTGCGCCGTCCAGCCGACGTCCTTCCCGGACAGGCCCATCTCGATCTGGCCGCGAAGTGCGTCGTCCAGACCGTCGAGCAGGGTGGGATGCCGACGGCTCAGATCGGCGATCGCCTCGAGCACGGGTGCATACGGCCAGGCTCCCTCGATCTGCGCGGCCACCCCGCTGCCGACCCGCAGACCGAGCGCGGCCGCCGTCCGTTCCGACCAGTCCAGCAGTGCGGTCTTGCCGATTCCGGCCGAACCGCTGATGAACAGGATCCGACCGGACCCGGCGGTGACCGCCGACAGCAGTCGGCGGATTCGCAGCAGTTCACCGTCGCGACCGACCGGGGGAAGGGCATCCCGCGCGAAATCGTCGACCTGGCCGGCGGTGGTCCCCATCGGCAGGACGGTGGTGCTGACCGACGGGGCGGTGGTGCTGTTCGACGGGGCGGTGGTGCTGTTCGACGGGGCGGTGGTCCTGACGGGTGGGGCGGTGATGCTGACCGGCGGGGCAGCGGTCCCGACCGGCAGCGCTGCCCCCGCGGCGGTCTCCCTGCCGGCAACGGCACCCGCCGAATTCGACTCGGCCGCCACCAACTGCGCCCGCAGCCTGACGGCCGCCCTGCTCGGAGCGACGCCTAGTTCGCTGCGCAGCGCCCGTTCCAGCCGCTCGTACTGGCGCAGGGCGCCGCGGTGGTCACCGCGCCGGGCCAGCGCGGTGATGATCCGCAGGTGCGCCTCCTCGTCGGCGGGTTCCGCGCGGGTCAGCGCCTCCCACCTTCCGGCCACCCGCAGCACGGCGAGATGACAGGACCGCAGGCTCTCCCGGGTGTCCCCGGTCCAGTCCTCGTACAGGTCCTGCGGGAGGAGGTCGCCCGGGTAGAGATCGGCGGCCCGGCCCGCAGCCGCCGCATCCTGCGCGGCGATCGCCGCATCGGCCGCGGCCCGGAACGCCACGGCGTCGACGACGATCTCCCGGTCGGGGAACAGCGACACCACATCGCCGGCCAGCACGACCGAACGGGTCTCCCCCAGCGCGCGCCGGGCGTAGTGCGCGGCCTTGTGCAGGCGCGGCGCCGCATCGTCGACGGGCACCTCGGGCCAGAGCCGGTCCATCACCTGCTCGCGGTGCAGGCGGCGCCCGGGAGCCAGAGCCAGCACCTTGACCAGCGCTGCGGCACTGCGCCGGGCCCAATGCGACTGGTCGACCGGAACACCGTCCACCGCCACGGCAAAGGTGCCGAGCATCGTGATGGCCACCTTCATCGCCGGGCCACCTCCCGATCCTCGATGTTAGGGGCTTGCCCGGGTCCCGGCAGGAGTTGTTGTGCAGACCCCCTGCGGGGATGCCGCGTCACGCCGGCGCGTCGAGACCGGCGAGGGCTTCCACCTCTTCGGTCATCGCCGACGCGAGCCCGCGGAGCAACCCCCGAATCTCGCTGAGATCCCAGTCGTACGAGGCGATCTCCTCGGTGACTGCCATCATCGGCCGGGACAGCCGGTCCCGCTCGGCCTGGTACGCGGCGAGCGCATCCGGCCGTTCGTCACCTGTGGACGACGCGACGGCCCGGGCGAGCAGTTCGGCGTCGCGCAGCGCCGCGGTCATGCCGTGGGTGCTCATCGGATCGAGCCAATGTCCGGCGTCACCCACCAGGGCCCAGCCGCCGCCGGCGGCCGTCCGTAGGTAATTCGCGGGAAGCCCGTGGACATGCCGGACCGGGCCGAACCGTCCCGCCGAGCGCATCCGGCTCCGCAGGCCCGCCGCCTGCGCGAGCCGGGAGAACGCGGCGCCGGGCCCGGTCGCTCGGACCAGAGGCGCCAGCCGGGCGGGGCGGCCGCCGATGAAGACACACGTCAGGCCGTCGTTGGTCGGGATCGCTCCGGCCGTCAGCCCCGGTCGGTAGAACCACTCATAGCCGTCGGTCGGGAAGTCGGCCCAATACCCGTAGAGAAAGGAACTGGCGTGCGATCCGGCCGACTCGATCCCCGAGCCGGCCCGCTCAGCCACCGTCGACGCCCGACCGTCGGCGCCGACCACCAGTTCGGCCTCTTCGACATGCGAACGTCCCGAACGCTTGTCGGCCAGGACGACACCGCGGACCGCGGCGTCGTCGGAGCGGTGCAGGTCGGCAACCGTCACACCGAAGCGAAACGTCACACCGGCCCGAGCGGCAGCATCGACGAGGAGGGTGTCGATGACCGTGCGGCGCGGCGCGAACAGCGCGTCCACCCCGCCGGACGGCCGGATCGAGACGGCGTAGGACTCGTCGCCGTAGTGGAAGACGGTGCGCCGCACCGCCGGGGTCCCGGCGGCCTCCAGAGCGGGCAGCAGCCCCCAGCGTTCCAACTGGGTGACCCCGCCGCGCATCAACGCATGCGTCGACAGCGTGTCGCTGCCGTACCGCGACCGGTCCACACACAGCACCCGCAACCCCGCGCGGGCCAGCAGCAGCGCGGTCGCGGCGCCGGCAACCCTCGCGCCCACCACCACGACGTCGAACCGGGGACTCATGACGCCCACCGATGCGGCTCGCGAACGCCATCGGAATCCACTGCCCCCCAAAGAACCCAGTTGCTCGGACAGATCATCGTCAACCCCTTCGACGGACCGGACGGATCGGCTCACGGCCGACGTGCGGGCACCGGCGACCAGCACATGCCGGGAAGGTAGGCGGTCGACCTTCCCCCGACCTTCCCGATCGCAGCAGGGGGCCGACGGGTGTGGGCGAACACGGAAGGTCCGCGGAAGAGGGGGTTCCTACCTTTTTGCCCATGACCGAACATCGAGAAACCGAACGCACCACCGACGAGCCGGACACCGCAGCCATCGGCACACTGCTCGGCATCTGGGCCCATCCCGACGACGAGGCCTATCTGTCCGCGGGCCTGATGTCGGTGGCCCGGGACGCGGGGCACCGCGTCGTCGTCGCCACCGCGACCCGCGGCGAAGCCGGCACCGACGATCCCGTGACCTGGCCGCCCGAGCGACTCTCCCGCGAGCGGGAGAAGGAGGCAGTCGCCAGTCTCGCCGCCGTCGGTGTCCACGAGCACCGCTGGCTCGGCCACCGCGACGGGACACTGCACCTGGTGCCACCGCCGGACGGCATCCGTCAGGTGGCCGCACTCATCGACGAGGTCCGGCCGGACACCATCGTCACCTTCGGGCCGGACGGGATGACGGGCCACGGCGACCACCGGACGATCTCCGAGTGGGTGACCACCGCCTGGATGGGCGCCGGAAGGCCCGGCCGGCTCTGGTACGCCACCTTCACCCCGCAGTTCCACCTCATCTGGGGAGCGCTGAACACCGAGGTCGGGCTGTGGTTCGAGGGCTCGGATCCGCCGTCCGACCTGCCGTCCGAGCTCTCCTTCACCGTGCGGTGCGACGGCGAGCGGCTCGAACGCAAGTACGCCGCGCTCGCCGCCCACCGCACCCAGACCGCCGGGCTCATCAACCATGTCGGACCCGATCGCTACCGGAACTGGTGGGCCGCCGAGTACTTCGTCGACGCATCCCGGCGCATCGAGCAGCGGCGGGCGGCGTGAGATGAGAATCGGCGACAGCGCGCGGCGGTCCCGGCGCATCGAACGCGCGGACATCGCACTGTTCGCCGCCATGACCGGCGACCACAACCCCGATCCACTTCGACGAACAACTGGCCGCTCGCAGCCGGTTCGGCGGCATCGTCGTCCAGGGCGGCGTCACCACCGGGCTGCTCAACGCGCTGGTAGCGCAGGATCTCCCCGGACCGGGCAGCGTTTTCCTGCACACCGATCTGAACTTTCGCGCCCCTGTGCGGCCGGGTGACCTGATCACCGCGGAAGCGGTGGTCACCGGGGTACGCGACGACAAACCGGTGTGCACCCTGCGGTTGACCATCACCGACCAGCACGACGTCGTCGTGCTCGACGGGACCGCAGTCGTCTGGCGCGATCCGACCGTCGCCGCCGCCGCCGACGCTGCCGCGGCGCCGGCCGGCATCACCGATCTCCCCGATACCGCCCCGGCACGGGCCGTCCCGTCACAGGCCGTTCTATCAACGGCCGTCCCGACCCAGCAGGTCCCAACCCAGGCTGCGCGCAGCCTACGAAAACAGGAGGCATCATGACCATCACCGCAACCCCGGCGGACACCATCGAACGAGCCGACCGGCCTGCCATGCCGTTGGGCGCCATCACGCACGTCGCGCTCACCGTCTCCGACCTCACGGTCAGCGTGCCGTGGTACCGGGCGGTCATCGGCGCAGAACCGGTGCTCGACGAGGACACCGGCCCGTTCCGGCACGTCGTCTTCGCCGTCGGCGGAACACTTCTCGGGCTGCACTCCTTTCTCGAGGGCGTCGACCTGACCGACTTCACGCCGCGGCGGATCGGTCTGGATCACGTGGCATTCGGCTGCGCCGACCGCGCCGAGTTGGCGATGTGGGTACGCCGGCTCGACGAGCTCGGCGTCGCGCACGGCGAGATCCTCGACGCCGGTTACGGTTCGGGACTCGCGTTCCGCGATCCGGACGGGATCCCGCTCGAATTGTTCTGCCCACCCGCCGGCTGACCGGGGGAAACGGTGCCGCCGCACGGGCCGATGGTCCGTGCGGCGGCGCTACCCTGCCTCATGCCAGCCGCCCCGACCCCGGCCATCGCCGCCCTCGTCCGCGCGAAGGCGCCGCACACCCTGCACCCGTACCACCACGACCCCGCGACCACCGCGTTCGGCGATGAGGTGGTCGCGGCCCTGGAATGGGACCCGGAGCGGGTGTTCAAGACCCTGGTGGCGTCGGTCGACGGCTCGCTCGTGGTCGGCATCGTGCCGGTGGCGGCCCATCTCGACCTCAAGGCGCTGGCCGCGGCGGCCGGCGGCAAGAAGGCACAGATGGCGAAGGTCGCCGACGCGGAACGCTCGTCGGGCTACGTTGCGGGCGGCATCTCACCGCTCGGCCAGCGCAAGGCCCTGCCCACGGTGATCGACAGCGGCATCACCGGGTTCGACACGGTCCTGGTCAGCGCCGGGAAGCGGGGCCTGCAGGTCGAGCTGGCCCCTGCCGACCTGATCGCCCTGTGCCGGGCGACGCTCGCCGATATCTCCGCAGAATGACGGCATTGCGGCTGGCAGCGTACGGCTGTTTGGGTGATGATCAACGCGGTGCCGAAAGCGACAAAAGCGAGCACCCCGTCATCACCGCGCACGAGGGGGACTTTGCCGATGAGCCGCCCGCCCGTTGGGCAGGTACAGCAGGCGCCTGGCCGGCCCGCGGGGCCGCAGCAGGGCGACCTGACTCCTGAACTGATCGAGACCGACATCTGGACCGACGAGATGATCGCCAGGGCCGGGATCCCCATCATCGACACGAAGTTCGTGACCGTCGGCGGTGGCATCGGTTCGTTCGTCACCGTGGACTTCCTGCGGATCTACGGAGTCGCCCCTTCCGACATCACCGTGCTCACCCAGCTCGAGACGCCGTGGTCGAGTTACGAGTACCTGACCCGGGTCTCGCAGATTCCGCGGGGTGAACGGCTCCGCTCCGACTCCAAGTCCACCCCGGACAACATCTGGGGCTTCCCCAGTTACGCCGTCCGCGAGGCGTTCGGCGCGAAGTCGGTCGGCGGCTTCGTCAAGCCGCTGTGGAACGTGCTGACCGAGCCGATCCTGTCCGACTACTACACCCCGAGGGCCGGGCAGGCGTTCGAGACGATGGAGCGCGAATACCACCGAATCGGCTACCCGCAGTGCGTTCGCAAGGGGCAGGTCCGGATGGTCCGCCGGCGCCGGGAGGGCGGCTACTTCACCATCCTGACGCCGCCCGCGGGTGCCACCCCGACCAAGCGACTGGCCTACCGGAGTCCCTACGTGCACGTCGCGATCGGGTACCCGGGGCTCAAGCTGCTGCCGGACCTGCAGCGCTATCGCGAGTACTACCGGGACCCGTCCAAGGTCGTCAACGCCTACGAACCGCACGAACACGTCTACCAGCAACTGGCACTCCGGCCGGGCACCGTGGTCATCCGCGGCGGCGGCATCGTCGCATCTCGGGTGCTGCAGAGACTGATCGACGACCGCGACAAGCTCGGCCTGCAGACGCAGATCATCCACGTCTTCCGCACGTACATCACCGGCGCGCACGGCCCCAACATCTTCATGCGCCGCAAGGGCGGCGACGGTTGGGCGTACCAGGGGTTCAACTACCCGAAGTCGGTGTGGGGCGGCCAGCTCAAGGCCAAGATCCGCGGGCTCGAGGGCGAGGAGCGGGCCGAGGCGTACAAGCTGATGGGCGGCACGAACACCCCGGTCCGCAGGCTGTGGCAGTCCCAGCTCACACGCGGCAGGGCCGAGGGCTGGTACCGGACCATCACCGGCGAGGTCACCGAACTGCGTCCCGGGCGCGGGAACCAGGGCGTGGTCACGTATCTCAAGACCAAGGACCAGGGTGCCGTCGAGGTCTACTCAGACTTCGTGATCGACTGCACCGGGCTCGAGGCCGACATCCGCGAGCATCGGGTGCTCGCCGATCTGCTCGACCACAGCGGCGCCGGCCGGAACCCGGTCGGCCGGCTCGACGTGGACCGGAGCTTCGAGGTGATCGGCACCCGAAGCCAGCCCGGCCGGCTGTACGCCTCCGGCAGCGCGACGCTCGGTGGGTACTTCCCCGGCGTCGACACGTTCCTGGGCCTGCAGATCGCCGCCCAGGAGATCTGCGACGATCTGGTCAAGCTCGGCTTCTGCCCGCGGTTCGGCGTCGCTGCATCGGCCAGGCAGTGGTGGCGCTGGGCACGCCACCAGAAGATCTAGGGGGCAGCCGTGGTACCCACCCTGTACGGGCGGATCCAGACCAGGATCGTGCTCCTCGTCGTGGTCGGCGGGATCTGGACGCTGATCATCACGCCGTTCCTGCCGACCGGTGAGTCCCTGAGCCAGTCGTACCGGACGACGTTCCTTGTGCTGCTCACCGTGCTGGTGCTCGGCGTTGCCTGGGAGTTCCTCTACCACGGCCTGCAGCAGTTCCGTTGGGAGAAGGACTGGCCGACCTTCTTCGGCCTGCTCACCATGATCAACGAGGGGTTGCTGGTCTGGTTGCTGATCAGGGGCGGGGCCGTCCCGGGCGTGGGCGACATCCCGCTGAGCGCGTTCCTCATCCAGTTCATCACCACCTGGCTGGTGGTGTGGCTGGTCGCGAACGGGCCGGTGCAGATCTTCTTCTCGCGCTGGCGCTTCCGGGGAGGTCGGTTCTGGTGACGGGAGGCACGGGTCAGGATCCCGCCGGTGACGTGCCGTTCGACCGGATCAGGGCCGACGTGCTGCCCGGCGCACACCTCGTGGCGCGGGTACCGGGGGTGCTGCTGGTGCTCCGGCAGGACGGCACGACCGACCCCGCCGTCTCCGGGGAATTGCTCGCGCTGGTCCGGGACGCGGCCGAACGGAGCGCACCGGCACCGGGACGCGAGCTGGCCCGGCTGCTCACCGAGTTCGTCGTCGGTGTCGGGAAGGCGCCGGATTTCGGCACCGTCGCCGCGACCGAGGACGGCATCGCGGTGTTCCTGCGCGGCGATGTCAGCGTGTCCGAGGTGCCCGACCCGGGCTCCGCACCGGCCGGAACCGGCCAGCCGCTCCAGCTTTCTGGGCGGACGGCGGCATTCGCGGTCGACCGGCTGCTCCCCCTGCCGCGGGGCAGGGTCGTGCTCGCGGCGGGACCGCCGCGGGACAGCCAGGCCGACCCGGTGCTCGTTCCCGGTTGGCCGGGACTTGTCGGCGGGCTCGTGCCGGGTGACGGCGTGGTGCTCACTCCCGTCGCCGGAGCCGTTGCCGCTGCGCCCGTCCCGGCTCCGGTCGGACCTCCGGCGCAGGCCCGGGTGCCCGCACCGGTCGGACCTGCCGGGCAGCCCACCGAGGAACACCCCGCGGCACACCCGGAGCCGGCTGCTGCGCCACAGGCAGAGCCCGCGCTCCGGGCGACGCCACCGCCGGCCGGGCCGGGCGACCCTGTTCCCGCTCCCGCGTTCCCCGTCGGGCCGCCATCATCGGTCGGGCCGCCGTCGTCAGTGGGGTCGCCGTCGTCAGTGGGGCCGCCGTCGTCAGTGGGGCCGCCGTCGTCAGTGGGGTCGGGGCAGCCGGCCGCGCCCCCGCCGGCCGCGCCCCCGCTT
>NZ_JBRIIO020000038.1:0-46889 GCF_052976845.2 Nakamurella sp. GG22
ATGTGTACGACGTCTGCGTGGTCGCTCTGGTCACTTTTCCGGGTGTCCCGTCCGTGGTGACGGGAAGCCAGAACACTGTGACAGGTGTTTTCACGCTGCACGTCGGCGATTTCCGCGAGGGCCAACGATGACGCCACAGCTGGAGAGTCGTCAGCGTCTCGACTTGCCGCTTGGCACGGACGGCGAACAAGGATCCGTCACTCCGCTGGTCATCGGCATGATGGTCTGCCTTCTCCTGCTCACCGGGGGTGTGACAGCGGCAGGGTCGGCATTCTTGGCCGGGCAGCGGCTACAGCGACTCTGTGACGGGGCCGTTGCCGCGGCGGTCGGCAGCGTCGATCCACGCCGGGCATCGGCCGAGTCGGTGTCCCTGTCCGGTCCGGTGGCGGCTGCGAACGAGTACCTCGGCCTGAGAGCTCCAGACGTCGGTGCAGTCGTCACCGTGGGCGCGGACACCGTGTCGGCTCGCTGCAGCAACGAGGCACCGATCACCTTCGGCGCGTTGTTCGGATCGCCGACGTTGAGCCGCACCGTGACGTCCACGAGCCGGCCGGTGTTGAGACAGAACGCGTCAGCTCAGTCGGTGATTCAACAGGAGAGGGACATCCAAATATGACGCTGCGTACCTATGTTCGGCTCTTCGGCTGTGGGATGGCCCTTCTTTTAGCCGTGGGTGGCTGCACGTCGACAGACGCGGCCACCAGCATTCCAACAAGTACTGAGGCCACGCCCAGCGCATCGGTGCAGGAACTATCGACTGCCGCCCTGGGAAGCGCTTCTGGAACGGAAGCGATGCGAAGCAGCGAAGGTGGCCAACCGACGGCTGACGTAACAATACCGTCGACGTCATTCGCTCAATCCACGACACATTCCGGCGGCGACACGTCGGCAAGTGTTGCGGTCGCGCCTACCGCGCCGTCTGATTTGCGAAGTCCGTCGAATCAAGAGGAACTCGATCGCGCCGCGATTGAAGCTCAGTGGGGCAGTTTCTGGAGAATCTACAATGGGATCGTTCGGATTCCCGAAGAGAATCGACTGCAAGCCCTAGACCAGGTGAGCGTGGACCCCATTAAGTCCCGAATCCTCAATGCAGCAAAACAGTTCGATCGTGACGGGCTCGACTACTATGGAGTAGTCGTGCAGCACCCATATTGGGTCACATCAGTCAACGGCGACGACTTCGCAGTAATGCGCGACTGTCAGGACCAGAGTCAATACGGTTCGGTGTACGTTAAAACCCAGGTCAAGCGGAGCGTCGGGGTGGCGGAAAATAACCTGCAGGCCGGATTTGTCCGAGGCATAGACGGGCGGTGGAGGGTTCAGAAATTTGACCACCTCGGTGATGTTCCATGCTGACACGGCTTTTTTCTTTCGCGCTCGCCGCGAATCTTTTGCTCAGCGTATTAGCGCCGCCACAGAAGCCGAGCGTCCCACCTTCAGGCGTTAAGGTGGACGAAGCGAACGGCGCAAGTGATGGAGTTAGTGACACCGTCATCCTTACTGTTAACGCGCCCGGTGACTTCGACGCACCGCGATCTGACTCACCACCCGTCAGCCCGAAGGACCACGAAGGATCTTCTGAGGGTGACCCCCTTTCGGGGCTCGGCCAGAAACAGCATGATGAATGGTGTGGCTGGTCGCCCCTCCCAACCGCCGTAAGTGCTAAGGACCCCTTGTGGGGTGGATATGACCCGACCACCGGAGAACTATTGTTTCAGAGCTGTAGCGTTCTCTTTCCGGGTGCGCCGGACGCTCCTGGAAATCTGTCAGGACGACAAGTCAACATCCAGTTCTTCCCAAACGCGGCCATCGTCGCCCCACCACCCCCGCCAGACCCCGCCGTGCTTGCCCAGCAGGCTGTAGGGGAGTTGACCATCCCCGAGCCAAAGATCGGCGCAGGACCGGACCGCACCAAACTTGCGGTGAACCTTTGGACCTGGCTGTGGACGGACCATCCCAACGACGTCGCCTCAACCGTCACAGCGGGCGGAGTGTCGGTGACCGCCACCGCCGCCCTAGCCAGCACAACCTGGACGCTCGGCGAGCCCGCCGCCGGTGGTGAGGGCTTCAACCCTGGCGCGCCCGCCACCATCACGTGCACTGGGTCCGGCACTGCGCCGCCAGCCGACTTTGATTGGAAGGCGGAACCTCCCTGCGGATATCAGTTTCACTGGCGTTCAACGAAGGAGCGCACCGGCGGCACCGGCACCTGGCCCATCACCGCGACGTCCACCTGGGACGTCACATGGCAGTCGAACACCGGTGTCACCGGTGCAACGACGCTCGCCGCGACCTCCAACGACGCGTTCGACGTCGGCGAGTACCGCACTGTTCTGGTTCAGCAACCTGGCGGCTGAAGTCTCACCCGGTAGCTGAACCCGAAATCAGGGCACCAGCACGCCAACAGCCCGCGGCTCGACCGTGCAGGTCAGCGGCAGCGGCGCGATGAATTCACCGTCCGCATAACCGGAAACGTCCGGGGCCGAGACGGAAAGTGCGGAACAGCTGAAGGTCTCGACTTCAGGTCGCTCCACGTGCGTGCCGGAATACACCCGATGGAACAACCGGACCAGCTTCGCCCGGCTCAGCCGCCTGATCACCGTGACGTCGAACAACCCGTCATCCATCCTCGCCGCCGGGCAGATCCTCATGCCGCCGCCGTAGGTGGAACCATTGCCGACCGCGACCAGCATCGCCTCGACCTCCCGCCGCACACCGTCGACCTCCAGCACGAACGGCAGCGGCTTGAACGCGGCAAACTCCGCGACGATCGCTGCGTGATAGCGGGTGCGCCCGCGCGGCCACTGCATCGAAGTCATCCGGTCGCTGACCCGAGAGTCGAACCCGGACGCCAGCACCGTCCCGAACCAGCGGTCCGCCGCCCTCCCCAGGTCGGTCGGCAGCACCCGACCACCAGTCACGGCAGCCACCGCGGACGGCACATCGCCGAGCGGAATACCGACCGCTCGGCAGAAGTCGTTGCCCGAGCCTGCCGGAATCATCCCGAGCGGCGTCGTCGTCCCCGCGACCGCTTGCAGCGCCGTGTGCACGATGCCGTCCCCACCGCACGCGATCAGCGCATTGCATCCATCAGCCATCGCCGTGCGGGCGAGATCCGCCGACTGCTCAGCGGACGTACCCGACAACCGACGAACCGTCACCCCGGCCTCGCGCAGCAGTCCGGCAGCCAGTTCCCCGGCGCGGCGTCCCCGGCCTCGACCGGCCACCGGGTTGATCAGCAGCGCCACATCGGCGATCCGGGACCGCGACGACTCCTGAAACGCAGGCGACGCCGGTTCGGCCACCGCGCCACCTCCCGGATCCGGACGGAAGTCCGGCAGCGGCGGCCGGACCCGTGCCGGGAGTGTAGGTCGCCCGGTAGCACTCGGCCGGACAAACGGGACAAGGTGTCATCCCGATTAGGCGCAGTCGGCGGAGTCACGAGCCCTGCAACAGCAGGGAAGCAAACCCTCAGACAGCACAACGCCCGCAGGGCCTCGGGAGCGGCACCTGCGGGCGAAGTGCGCGGTTCGAAAACCTGGCGCGAACAACTTGGAGCGAACTAAGAAATCAGACGGAGACCTCGGCGCCGACCCGCGCATTGACAACCACGTTCGGGATGATCACCACGGGGCAGGCAGCGCGGCGTACGCACTCCGCCGACACCGAGTGCCGCAGGATGTCCTGCACACCGCTGCGGTGGTTACGGCCGATTACCAACAGCTCGGAATGCTGCGACTGGTCGAGCAGCACCTTCGTCGGCGAGCCCTTGACGCTGCGGCAGATGATCTCCGGCGTCACGCCTGCTGCCCGCACACCGGACGCGATCGCGGCGTCGAGCATGCAGTCGGAAGCTGTCTTCTCTTCGTTCGCCGTCATCCGACCTTTGTCGCGCGCGGGGATGTAGTCCCACGCATGGACAACGGTGAGCACGGTTCCGCGCAGTGCGGCTTCCCGGATGGCCCATTCCAGGGCGCCCTGGCTGACCGCCGTGCCTTCGATCCCGACCACAATTCCCTTGTCACCGTGACTGCTCATGACTTCTCCTCTATGCAATGGGCTCCGCCATGAGCCCTCGCGATACCCGACGGTAAGCCGGGCTCAAAGGTCGATGGCAGGGTCTAAAGACCCAGGCCACGGTGTGTTTCGGCCCTCACCGAGAGCCCGTGGGCGGTCCACTGCGAAGCAATCCGAACCGGCGTCGGCGCGATCCCGCGTAGGCTTATCCCTTGTGAATCTCGACGACGCAGCGGCAGTAAAGGCCCTTGACACGACTCTGACCAGCATCGAGAAGGTCATGGATGTCGACAAACTCCGGGCCAGCATCGCCGACCTGTCCGAGGCGGCGAGCGCGCCGGACCTCTGGAACGACCAGGACAACGCGCAAAAGGTCACCAGCAAGCTGTCCCACGCGCAGTCCGAGATCCGGCACATGGAGGAACTCCGGCAGCGGCTGGACGATCTCGCGGTGCTGTTCGAGCTCGGCGACGAGGACGCGGACACCCTGGTCGAGGCTCAGCAGGAGCTCGTCTCGCTGCAGAAGGAGATCGACGCTCAGGAGGTCCGCACCCTGCTGTCCGGCGAATACGACGAGCGCGAGGCGCTGGTGACGATTCGCTCGGAGGCCGGCGGGGTGGATGCCGCCGACTTCGCCGAGATGCTGATGCGGATGTACCTGCGCTGGTCCGAGCGTCACGGCTACCCCACCGAGGTCTACGACACGTCCTACGCCGAGGAGGCCGGCATCAAGTCGGCCACCTTCCAGGTCAAGGCCCCCTACGCCTACGGCACCCTGTCCGTTGAGCAGGGCACCCACCGGCTCGTCCGGATCTCACCGTTCGACAACCAGGGACGCCGGCAGACCTCCTTCGCCGGGGTCGAGGTGGCGCCTGTGGTGGAGACCAGCGACCACGTCGAGATCGATGAGAAGGAGCTGCGGGTCGACGTCTACCGCTCCTCAGGACCCGGCGGTCAGGGTGTCAACACGACCGACTCGGCCGTCCGGATCACGCACATCCCCACCGGCATCGTGGTGTCCTGCCAGAACGAGCGGTCGCAGATCCAGAACCGGGCGTCGGCGATGACGGTGCTGCAGGCCAAGCTCCTCGCCCGCCGCCGCGAGGAGGAGAAGGCGACCATGGACGCGCTGAAGGACGCCGGCAACTCCTGGGGCAACCAGATGCGCTCCTACGTGCTGCACCCGTACCAGATGGTCAAAGACCTCCGGACGAACTACGAGGTCGGCAACCCGTCCGCGGTGTTCGACGGTGAGATCGACGAGTTCATCGAGGCGGGCATCCGCTGGCGGCGCTCCGCCGAGGCCGCGACCGCCTGAGTCCCACAGGACCGAGAGCTCAGATCGGCCCTGACATCCGGCCCAACCCGTCGGCCAGTTCGTCCTCCTCGTAGGCCAGATGCGAGCGCAGCAGATCGCTCAGTTGCCTTGCCAGCGCCTCAATCCGGGACAACCCGTCGCCCCCAGGCCCTGCGTCGTCGGCCCGCCGGACGAGGTCGACCAGCGCCCGGTCGAAGTTGTCGAGCACCCCGGCGATGACGACATGTTCGGCCTCGAGCCGGTCAAGCACGGCCTGCAACGACGGCTCGGCCACCGCAAGCGTCGGGAACAGGTAGGCGTCCTCGACGGAGTGGTGCATGGTGACCAGCCGGCAGTAGGACGCGCAGAAAGCGCCAAGCGCCCATTGGTTCTGCCGCATCGTGGTCGTGTTGATCAGCGTCCGGGCGTCGCCGGGCGTCATCACGCCGCTGGCAACCTCCTGCACGGCAGCCTCGATCTGACCCAGCTCGGTGCGGAGGTGATCATGGATGGAAACCAGGTCGCGATGGTTGACCGCGCCGCGGAACCCACCGGACCTAGCGGCCGCGGCCGATGGATCGGTCGCCGGTGCGCTCGGCCGCTCGGCGACGGGCAGACCGCCGGCGCTCCCCCAGTTGCCGTCACGCTCCGACATGGTGGCCCCACAAAGCGGTCCCGACCGGTCCAGCTGCCATCGACACCAGCACACCGTAGGCCGCCGACACCCGGCGTCGGGACCGACCCCGTCAAGATCATCGGACCCGCTGTCAGGAACCCAGCCGTCGGGAGAAACCGCGCCGTCAGGGAACTTGGGTCAGTGCCGGCGGATTCCACCGCCCGTCCAGCGCTTCGGGCCGCGGCGCGTAGAGCCGCATGCAGAGGCTGAACGGTTTGGCCGGGGCGGGCAGCCAGTTCGCTGCCTTGCCGGCCGGCTCGTCGTGCTGTACCAGGAGTCGACGGAACCGTCCGCATTCGGCACCAGTGGGTCGCGATCACCCAGAGCGAACCGGTTGACCGGGTTGGCGACCTGGTAGCCCTCCTGGTCGTACTGCGTGACCGACCAGAACGCGTCGACGGGCGGCAGATCGTCGGCGCTGAAATGCAGGACGTACCGCCGGTCTCCGCTGGCCGGCTCGCCGTTCGCGTCCACGACCTGCAGGGGGTAAACCGCGTCTTCGGACGAGTTCGCGCCGAGGCCCACGTCATCCGGGCGGCGGCGGCGAGCACGTGCCGCGGTCGTTCCTCCAGTCGCCGTTCTCCCGAATGCTGCGCCACCGCCAGCGCCTGCCGGGCGAGATCAGTGGCCCGGGCCAGGTCGCCGGCGCGCAGCGCGACACGTGCCATGGCGTAAAGCCCCTCGACCTCGCCTGCCGAATCCCCCTTATGGCGTGCCCGCTCGATCTCTGTCACGGCCGCGCGCAGCACCTCGGCGTCATCGCCGCTGCGGAACAACGCGCGCAACCCGTCGTCCGTGCTCACGTTGTCACCGTCCTTTGCTGCAGGCCACCCGTCAGGTGGCGGTCATCCACTCTCCCAGCTTCCGCGCGCACCGAAATCGGAACCGGCCGTGCAGAATACGGTTCGACGTCTCGGAATGGAGATGTTTCGGGGACGACTTCCGTTCCGCGGTGATGGTGGACAACGGACGGGAGCTGACCGTGAGCGCGCGTAGCACGCGGCTTCAACTGTGGTGGGACAACGCCTTCTGGGTCATTCCGCTCACCGGTGTGGTGGCGGCTGTCCTCGTCGACGCCCTCGTCGACAATGCCGACGAGGCATTCGCCGATTCCATTGATGACGTCGCGCTGCTGTCGCCGTCTTCGGCCGCGACGCTGTTGGCGGCCGTCGGCGGCGGGATGATCACCTTCACGGGATTCGTGTTCTCCGTCGTATTGCTCATCATCCAGTTCGGGTCATCGACGTATTCGCCGCGGACGGTGTCGTACTTCCTGAGATCTCGCGTGACGCAATCGGTTCTGGCGGTGTTCGTGGGAACGAGCACGTACGCGTTCCTGGCGTTGATCTCCATCGGATCGGCGGGCCGGGATTCGTACGTCCCCATATTCGGGGTGTTCGCCTGCCTGCTCTTCCTGCTCGCCAGCCTCGTGGCGTTCCTCGTGCTGATCCAAAGCGTCGCGGGGCGGATCAGGGTTGATGCCCTGCTGTCCAGGATGGGCACGGTCGCTCGACGCGCCGTGACCCGACGACTGCCGGGCGACCCGGAAACGGTCACCGTCCTCGATGTGGTCCCGGAGGTGCTCAGCGGTGCGACGGTCGTCCGGCACGGGGGTGTGCCCGGCCAGGTCGTGGCCATCGATGCCGCACGCGCGGCGCGGTTGGCCGCGCAATCCGGGACCGAGGTGGTCTTCACGGTCCGCGTGGGTGATGGGATCGCAACCGGGGCATCGGTCGCCGCGGCTGACGCGACCCTCGACGAGCGGTTCGATCGGTGCGTTCTCGTCCACCGGGAACGATCACTGAAATACGACCCGCTGTACGCCCTTCGGATCCTCACCGACGTCGGCCTTCGCGCACTGTCCTCGGCCATCAACGACCCGACGACGGCCGTCCGGGCATTGGACGAAGTCGAGGGAGTATTGCGGGCCGCCGCGCCGATGCCGCTCGGCCCGATGCGGACCCGGGCCGGCGCGGGCAGTGTCGTCGTGCCATCCGCGACCTGGAGCGACATCGTCGACCTGGCGATCTGGGAGGTCCTGGAGGCGGGTCTGGATGCACCGCAGGTGACGCGCAGGCTCAGTTCGCTGATCGGCGACCTGCTCGAGGATCTGCCGGCCGACCGCCACCCACTGCTGCTGCGGTACCGCGATCGGCTGCGGACAGAGGTCGCCGCGTCCGTCGGTGCCGAGGACGCCGCATCACGGCTCAGGCCCGACCGGCAGGGTCTCGGCGGCGGGCGGTGAATCAGGGGTGAATCGGACTGTAAATCAGACAGCGAATCAGCCAGCGACTCAGGGCGTGACGACGAACCGTTCGCCCGCACCGTCTTTCGTCTGAACCCACGCCTGCTCGATGCGCGACAACGGCAGTTCGACGTGCTCGACCGCCAAGGCACCGCCGACCGCGTGCGACAGGATGGCGCCCAACGCATCCGCCCGTTGGCGCGGTGTCAGGGCGTTGTTGGTATAGCCGAGGATCTCGATGCTCTTTCCGCGGAGCACAGCCGACGAGAATTCGGCCATGTCCCCGGAGGCGCCACCAAGGTTGACCAGTCGGCCACCGGGCCCGAGGGTGCGGGACGCGGCGGTGGCGGTCTTGCCGAACACCGGGTCGATGACAATGTCGACATCTCCGCCGGCCGACCGGGCGATGTCCCGGGCGAGGCGGTCCACGTCGTGGGTGGATGCGACGACGTCGTCCGCGCCGGCTCTGCGGGCCCTGGCTTCGGAGGGTCCGGGCCGGCAGACCGCCACCACCCGAGAGGCACCGAGCAGTCGCGCGGCGCCGACGGCGACCTGCCCGACGGCGCCGCCTGCGCCGAGCACGACCACCCGCTCACCCGGACGGAACCGGCCGCGCCAGGTGAGCGACATCCAGGCAGCGACGGCCGACAGCCCCAGAGCGGCGATCGCCACGTCCGGAAGGTCGGCGGTCACCGGCACGAGATCGTCCTCCGCGACAACGCATCGCGCTGCCAGGCTGCCGTTCCCCGGCGCCATGCCGGCTGATGTCGCGAACCACACGCGAGTGCCGGGATCAAGCGTCGGGGACGTCTCGACGACGCCAACGCCCTGGACGCCCGGCACGTAGGGGACGGCGGGACGCCCGAAGTAGGACGTGCCGGTGGCACACAGCAGATCGAGCGGAACGATCGGCGCCGCCGTCACCCGAACGACGCTGTGTCCATCGGCCGCCGCAGGGTCCGGGCTCTCGCCCAGCGTCGGCGGTTCACCGAGGGTGTGCACGACGGCAGCGCGCATGGCGACCTTCCCTTGGGCTACGTGCTGATGTCCGGATACGGCCTGGTGACGTGATCCAGCGCCCGTCCGTAGGCCCGCTGATACTCGAGGGGACCGTGGTCGCGCTCGAACATGGCAATGAACAACGTCAGGGTCAGGAACGGGTGTGCACCCATCTGGAAAAGCGTTACGTGGTCGTGTGCGGCGAGGGCTTGCCGCTCCGCGTCGGTGAACGCCAGCCAGGTCGTTCTCTCGGCGTCGGTGCAGTTCAGCAACTTGCCCGCGATCTCGGCCTCCCACCATTCAACGGTGCCCGCCGGATCGGAGCGGTAACGCTCGACCAGATCGGGATCGCGGTCCACCGTGTACAGGAACTTGTCCAGCAGGTACTTGCTCACTGTGCACCTCCGTTCGGATACCAAGTAAAATAGGCCTCCATGGTGTGGAACAGGTCGACAGTTTCGATGTAGTCGGCTTTCACGCCGTCACCGGCAACACCCATCATCAGCATGAAATCCATGAAGCCGTGGGTCGCGTTTCCCGGCTCGTGCAGGCTGTCCAGGGTCACTTCGGCCAGGCAGCCTTCGATGTCGCCGCTGCCGATCCATTCGACGGCCTTGCGGTCGAAGTGCGGATCGGGGCCGTGTTCGCCGAATTGGCGGGGACCTCCCAGCTCCAGGGACAAATGCCCGGTGCCGATGATCGCCACCCGCTGGTCGCTGTCCCACGATTCGACCAGTTCGCGGATCGTCCTGCCCAGCTGGACGAACCGCCGCGGTTGGGGCAGCGGCGGCGCGAAGATGTTGGTGTAGATCGGCACGATCGGCAGGTCCGCCTCGGGGCGCAGCGCAATGATCGGGCAGGTGACGCTGTGATCGATGCGGAGCTCATTGCTGAAGGCGAGGTCGAAGTCGGCGTCCAGGCCCTTGCGCAGGATGTGCGCGGCCAGGTCCTCCTGCCCCCGCAGCGTGAAGCGTGGCAGGCCGAATTCGCGTTCCTCGTTGTACCAGTTGGCATCGAAGAAGGGCGCCTTGCCGACCAGGAACTGGGGCATGTTGTCCAGCCACAGCTGATGGAAATGGTCACTGCCGATCATCACCAGAACACCGGGATTCGCCCGGGTCAGGGTTTCCTTGAAAGCGGCCATCTTGGTGATCCACTCCTCGGCGAACGGGGGCCGCTCGTCGGGTGGCAGCTGGCTGGTCTTGTAGTAAAAGGGGTGGTGTGTGGCCGCGATGACGGCTGCGATCTCAGCCATGGGAATGCGTCGACTTGTCGGCGTAATCTGTGTAGGTATAGGGATTGTCGAGGACCTTCGACTCCGGGATGTCCGGATTCATCCCGGCCAGCCACTCCGCGTCGCCCAGTTCTCCGCGCAGGTAATCGACCGTCTCACCGACGGCTGTCCGCGCCTTTTCCAGGGATATACCGACCAACTCGCCGTCGTATTTCACCACCCGGCCATTCACCAGGACCGTGTGGACGTCACCTCGTTGCGCTTGGAAGACGACGTGACCGTACGGGTGGAGGATCGGGAACATCGCCGGAGAGCGGTCGTTCTTGATGAGCACCACGTCGGCGCGCTTGCCCGGCTCGAGGCTGCCGATGATCGAGTCGAGGCCGAGTGCGCGAGCGCCGCCCCGGGTGGCGTATTCGACGACGTCGCCGGAGCGCAGGCCTACGTGGGTGACGGTGTCGCCGGTGGCATGCGCCTCGTGGTGTTCCCTGGCCCGATCCGCCGAGAGTGTGGACCGCATGGCGGAGAACCCGTCGGCGCTCCACCAGACACTCGTGTCCACCGAGAGCGAGATGCCGATGCCGTGTCGGCGGAGCGCCCACGTCGACGGGTATCCCTGCCCGCAGCTTGCTTCCGACTCCGCGGACACCGATGCCATGCCGCCGGTCGCGGCGATCCGCTGGTAGGAGTCGTCGCTCAGCGTCGCCGCATGCACGTAGACGTTGCCGGGCGTCATGAAGCCGTGCTCGTGCATCAGCCGGATGCCGTTGTCGTTGGTCGCGCCCCACACCCCGGCATGGGTGGTCACCGGGGCGCCGAGCTCGCGGGCGACCTCAAAGGCGGCGCGCTCCTGGAACTGCGGGTCGCCGGTGACGTCGAAGGCCATCTGGAATCCCAGCATCTCCGAGCGCGGCATCCGCCGATCCACGAAGGACCGGAAATCCGGCCGGGCCGACCATTCCCATGGGGCGGCATGGATGTTGCCGTAACCGAACACGAAGCGGCCCGGCACCTCCTCGAGGGCATCGACGGCAGCTTCGGCGTGGTCGACGGTCGCCAGGCCGTGCGACCAGTCCACCGACGTGGTGACCCCTGCGTCCACTGCCTCGATGGCGCTGAGCAGGTTGCCCGCGTAGTAGTCCTGAGGCCGGAACTTGCGGCCGTGCTCGAGGTAGTTCCACACGAAGTACTGGGTGAGCGTCCAGTCCGAGCCGTAGCCACGCATCGCGGTCTGCCACATGTGCCGGTGGGTGTCGACCATCCCGGGCATCAGGATCCCGCCCGTGGCGTCCACCTCGACCGTGCCCTCGGGGACCTCGAGACCGTTGCCGACCGCGACGATGTCGGTGCCGACGACGAGGACGTCACCGCCTTCGATGATCGTTCGCTGACCGTCCATGGTCAGCACCAGACCGTTACGGAAGACGACGCCGGGAGCTGCGGCGACCTCATCCGACGTGGCCTGCATGGGGTGGTCGACGGAAGCCATCGGTGTTCCTTTCCTTGGTGGGAGGAGTGACGGTCATGCTCCGCCTGCTCCTGCCCTCAGCGACCCCATTTCGATCATCACCCGGAACGATCGCCGGGGCCAGCCGAACCCGCTGACAATCTGGAGTACCGTCCACTGGCATCCAGGCCGGCGGACCTCGTACCGCGGCACTGCACTCAAACATCTCCGGACCGAGAGGGTGGGACACATGGTGGGCGGACCGCAACCACCTACCCCGACACAGCCCATCTGCCTGACCTTCGACAACGGTCCCGAACCTGACGTCACCCCGTTCGTGCTCGAAACCCTCGCCAGGCGCGGCATTCTCACCACGTTCTTCACGATCGGCGAAAAACTGCGGGATCCAGCTCGCCGCAACCTCGCGGCACGTGCCCGCGCGGAAGGTCATGGGGTCGGCAACCACACACTCACCCACGGCGTGCCACTGGGCCGCCGCGGCGGCGCGGAAGCGGTCCATGAGATCGCCGAGTGCGATGCCCTGCTCGGCCCGCTGCGAGAACCGGAGAAGCTGTTCCGGCCGAACGGCGGGGGCGGCAGGCTCGGCCCGCATCTGCTGAACGCCTCTGCCGCGCGATATCTGCAGGACGGCGCGCACACCGTCGTGCTGTGGAATGCCGTCCCCCGCGACTACGAGGATCCCGACGGCTGGCCCGACCGGGCCATCGAGATGCACGCCGCCGCCACAGCGCCGGTCACGATGGTGTTGCACGACCTGCCGAACGGCGCGATGCGACACCTTGATCGGGTGCTGGGGATGTGGCAGGACCAGGGCGTCACCTTCCTACCCACGCCGCCCGATGCCTGCGTGCCGATGCACGCCGGCCGCCTGGCCCCGAATTTCAACGACTTCGTGTCGCCCGATCCGGGTCCGTAGGCGAGAGTCCCAGCTGTACACCGCAACTCACCCGGGTAGGTGCCGACCGGGTCGACGACAAACGGACGCCGGAGGTCGGAAATGAGGATCATCGGGTACCGCATCGAATCCAAGCCAGTGAACGTCGGGTCGCTCTCCGACGACGGCGACAGCGTGACCCCGTTGGGCACGCTCGAACAGTTCTGGACCGACCCCGCCGGCTACCTGTCCCGGCCCGCCACCGCCGATGCCATCGGCACGTTCTCGGTGCAACTGGTGCCACCGGTTCTGCCGCAGGCACGGGTGATCTGCATCGGGTTGAACTACGTCGAGCACGTCGCGGAGGGCAGTTACCGGGACCAGCAGATGCCGGAGTATCCGACCCTGTTCGCCCGATGGACCCGGTCGTTGACCGTCGACGGCGCCCAGGTGCCCGTCCCCGCAGACGAGGACGGTGTGGACTGGGAGGGCGAAGTCGTTGCCTGGGTCGGCGCCCGGCTGGTCGACGCCACCTCCGAGGAGGCCCTCGCGGCTGTTGTCGGCTACTCCACCTTTAACGACCTGACCTCCCGCCGTGCGCAGAAGCTCACGTCGCAATGGATTCTCGGGAAGAACGGTGACAACTCCGGGCCACTCGGGCCGATGGTCCCCGCCGCGGAGGTCGGCGACCTGCGCGACGGTTTACGGGTGCGGACCCGGGTGAACGGCACGACCGTTCAGGACGGCACCACCGATCAGATGGTGTACACGGTCGGCGACACGCTGGCTCTGATCTCCCGCACCTTCACCATCGAACCCGGGGACCTGTTGGCCACCGGAACTCCCTCCGGGGTCGGCTACGCCCGAACTCCCCCGTGGCTGCTGCACCCCGGTGACGTCGTCGAGGTCGAGGTCGACCGGCTGGGCGTCCTCCGGAACACCATCGTCGACAACCAGTATCGAAGGACCTCGGTCGCAGTGGTGCGGTAAAGGTTCATCCGTCCGGTTCGTCCTTCTTGGTTAGATTTTTCCGGGCGAACAGGAACGGCTTGCCGTCAGCCGTGCGGCATCGTGCCGCCGTGGTGTGATCACGCGCCCCTTAGATGGGGGTGCCAAGTGTCCACCGACACCCAGCCGTTGATCGCGATCGGGCTGTTCGTCGTCTACACGGTCCTCGTTGCTGTGCTGTGGCGGATCAACCATGTGCGCTACGACGCGCTCGTCAAATCCCGCGGCTCGATCCTGCGCGGCATCGTCGTGCCGATCGGGCTCGGAGCGGCCTTGTTGATTGCGGCGACCACAGTGCTCGGCTGGTGGCCGGCCGTGCTCTCGGAGACAGTCCGCTCCGGGCCGGGTTGGGCATTGATCGTGCCGGCGCTGTTCGCCGTCGCAGCACTGATCAGCCGGACGTCGATCGACTTCCGCTCACCGCAGGCGCGACTGCTCCCAGTGCTGGCGGTCGGCACGGTGCTCGTCGGTGTCGCCGAGGAGTTGCTGTGCCGCGGCTTGTTGATCGTCGGTCCGCGAGAGGGCGGCTGGACCGAGGTGGCCGTGTTCCTCGTCTCGACGACGCTGTTCGCACTCTTGCACGGCATCAACATGTTCTTCGGACAGCCAGCGGGCACCACGGCCGTACAGATCGCCGTCGCGTTCCTGGCCGGCACGACGCTGTACATCACCAGGATGACCACCGGCAGTCTGCTCGTGTGCATGGTTCTGCACGCACTGTGGGACTTCGCCCTCCTGGGCACCGTTGCCACCGGAGGGAAGTCCCGACCCGCGGCCGGACTGCTGGCCAACGGCACCTTCTTGCTCGGGCTGGTCACCGTGTGGTTCGTCCTCGCCGACTGATGCCGCGGCCGCTGGGTTTTGGTAGAGGGTGAGCACCCATCGAGCGGCTCGACGTCACTTGCGGCGACATTGAAAACGGCCCCCGGACTGAATCCGAGGGCCGTTTTCGTTGAGTAGCGGGGGCAGGATTCGAACCTGCGACCTCTGGGTTATGAGCCCAGCGAGCTACCGAGCTGCTCCACCCCGCGTTGTTGTGGTGACACCACTGTAACAAGCTGATGTCACCACAACCAAATCGGTTACGCCACAAGGGATGTGACGTGAACGACAGGGGATCGAGACCCGCGCCGCCCGATCTGGGCCGAACGAAATGCTACCCGCCGGCTGACGGCACCGGCGCCAGGCTGGCGCTGTTACCTGCGTTGGCCTGGTCCGCCAACGTCAGGTAAGCCTTGACTGCATCCTCCAACTGTTGGGTTGCCGCACCGATCTGGGCGAGGTCGCCGGACTTCTTGGCGTTGTCCAAATTGGTCGTAGCCGTGTCCATGGCTGCCACCGCCGCCGCGAGATCAGCCGGCGGAGCTGCCGTGGCGGTGGTGGGTGGGTTCGCGCCGGATGGAGTCGGCGTCGGCGAGGGGTTGCCCGTCGTACTGCCGTCCGCCGTGATCTGAACCGGCGCGTTGTCGGCCGCCTGGGTCAACGCCTGCTGAAGCGTGCTGCCCACACCGACCCGCCCTGCGTACCAGACAAGCACCCGGTTGAGTTGCGGGAACGACGTCGACGACGCCTGACCCTGGATGTAGAACGGCTCGACGTACAACAGCCCGTCGTTGACCGGCAGCGTCAGCAGGTTGCCGAAGATCACCCGCGCACCGCCCTGCTGGGTGGACAACGTGACGAGGCTGCTCACCTCCGACGTCGTTCGGAACAGTTGCTGAACCTGTGTCGGACCAGGTGTCTGGGTTGACGTGGGTAGTCGGAGCACCGTGAGCTGGCCGTAATTGTTCGGGTCCGACGACGCCGACACGTACGCGCTCATGAACTCCCGCTGGAACCCGGTCAGCACGCTCGTCAGCTCGAAGTTCGAGGTGTCGGAGCCGGGCAGCTTGACCTGCAGGTAGTACGGCGGTTGCGGCGCCTGGATGGCCTCGCTGACCGTCGGGTCGTTCGGCACGCGCCAGAAACCGGAGCTCTGGAAGAAGTCGACCGGATCGTCGACGTGGTAGCGCACCAGCAGCGATCGTTGGACCTCGAACAGATCCTGCGGATACCGGAAGTGCGCCTGCAGGTCCGGCGACACGTCGCTGGCCGGTTTCACCAGACCCGGGAACACGCCCTCCCAGGCCTTCAGCACCGGATCCGGCGTGTCCGCCTTCACCTCGTAGAGCGTCACCGTGCCGTCATACGCGTCGACGGTCGCCTTGACCGAGTTGCGGATGTAGCTGACCTGGGTGTTGGCCTGGCCGGTCGCTCCGCGGGCCGCCAGCGAGTTGTTGGTGGCGTCCGACAGCGTCACAGCCTGGGCGTACGGATAGTTCGTCGCCGTGGTGTACGCATCAACAATCCAGACGATCCGACCGTCGACCACGGCCGGATAGGCCTTGGTGTCGGTGGTCAGGAACGGCGCCGCCTTCTGCACCCGGGTCAGCGGGTCGCGGTAGTACATGATCTTGGACTCGGCGTTGATCTCGGAGGAGAACAGGAAGTTCGCCTCGCCGTACTCCGTCGCGAAAACGGCCCGCTGGAACAGGTTCCCGACCGAGACGCCGCCCTTGCCGCTGTAGGTGTAGCGGGTTGTCTCGGTGTCGTACTCGCGGGCGACGCCGCCCTCGGCGGCACCCACGATGGCGTAATCGGTGGTCAGCTGGCCGTAGTAGGTCCGCGGCTGCGCCACCGGGATCGGATTGTTCTCCCGGCCGATGGCGGCGATGTCGGACACGTTGTAATCCGGGTAGCCGTTGTTGACCGTGTTCGCCGGCGCGGCGACGAAACCGTCGCCATGGGTGAACACCATGTGCTCGTTGATCCAGTTCTTCTGCGCGTCGTTGAGGCCGTCGGCGTTCAGCTCACGGGCCGCGACCACATAGTCCTGGGTCTTGCCGTTGACCGTGTAGCGGTCCATCGCCAGCTGGTCCGGGAAGCCGTAGAAGTTCCGCAGCTGCTGCTGCTGGGTGAACGTCGGCGACAGCACGTTCGGGTCCAGCAGCCGGGCGTTCGGCAGGGTGTCGGTGTCGCTGATGATGTCCCGCGGATCGCCGGCGAGCACGCCGGGATAGTCGACGTAATTGATCTGGTCGTCGCGGATCTGGTACGCGGTGCGGGTCGCGTCGATGTTGCGGGCGATGTACTCCGGCTCCCGGTTGATGCCGTTCGGGTTGACGACGACCTGCTGCAGCACGAGCGGCCACACGCCACCGATCAGCACGCTGGACAGCACCAAAAGGCCCAGCGCGATCGCCGGCAGCTTGATGGAGCGGGTGAAGGCGCCGACGACGAAACCGATCGCGCAGATCGCGGCGATCAGCATCAGGATGAGTTTGGCCGGCAGCACCGCGTTGATGTCGGTGTAGGAGGCGCCGGTGAAGGTGCCGCCGCGGTTGGAGAACAGCAGTTCGTAGCGGTCGTACCAGTACTGCACGGCCTTGAGCAGAACGAAGGCCGCGACCAGCAGAGAGAGCTGCAGGGTGGCCTGCGGGGTGATCTTCCGGCCGGGGCCACTGAGCCGGAGGCCGCCGAAGAGGTACTGCACGACGGCGACGGCGATGAAGCAGATCGCGATGATGACGAAGAGCCAGCCGAGCACCATCTGGATCATCGGCAGGGTGAAGACGTAGAAGCCGACGTCATTGCCGAACTCGGGGTCAGTGGTGCCGAAATCTCCGCCGTTGAGCCACAGCTGGACGGTGGCCCAGTTGGACTGCGCGGACAACCCGCAGATCAGCGCCACCAGACCGGAAATGGTGAACAGGAACAACTTCGGCCGGGTGCTGACGATCGTCCGGTACGGGGCCAACGGGTCGATCTCGTTGCTAGGAACGAAAACCGGCCGGGACCGGTACGCGACATATAGCGAGCCGAAGACGAGCCCGCCGCCGACGACCGCCGCGATCAGGAAAAGGATGATGCGGCTGACCGCCTGGGTGGTGAAGACCTCTCGGAACCCGACCTCGCCGAACCAGAGCCAGTCGACATAGATCCCGACGAACTGGAACCACAGGATCGCAAGAACCGCGAGGCTGACCAGCGCGATCAGCACCCGCTTGGCGCGTCGGGACATGGTGGGCAAACCAACGGGGGGCCGCATGGCCACTGGTGAACTCCTCGGGTCGAAACTTCGGTGCAGAACCAGCGCGCGCAGTGCACACACCGCATCGCGGACGCTCTCGTGGGACCCTCAGCCTGACCGCAGCCTGACCGGCTCCCGCCCACTCAACTGTAGGCACCGCTCAGAGGTTCCCTGGCCGAAAGGTCGACCGAAACGGGATCGTTGTACTGCTGTGCCGCCGAAGTGGACCATCCGGACCGGCGAGAGGTCTGTGAGCCGCGTGCGAAGATCATCCGCGTGAGCACGCCGGATTGGTGGGAGGACCCCGACCTCGCGGTCGCCGTTGCCGAGGTCGAGGAGTTCGCGGCTTCCGCCGGCTGGGATGCCGCGCCGCAGCTGTTCGCGCTGGTCGCCACCGCCGACCTGATGGCCGCTCAGCCCGACCTCGCTCCGTCGTTGGGTGCGGCCGTGTACACGCCGATCGCGCAGGAATCGCTCCCGGAGGGCGAACTTTCGGAGGCCCTCGCCCAGATCTCCTGGCCGGCCGAGGTCGCCGGCTGCGTCCTGGTCCAGGAGATCGTGGTGCTGCCGCCCGACGCCGGCGCCGACCTCTCCGACGATCCCGCGGAGGCCGCCGACCAGGCGGCCAGGCACCCGGCGCGGGCCGAGGCGCGACTCGTCGCCGGTGTGCTGCGGGACGCGAAGGGCGGCGCCTGCCTGATGCGGATGCGGGGCGAGCACGATGACGCACCGCTGCGCGGCGGGGACCTGGCACCCAACCTGATCGCGGCGCTGCACCTGACGTTCGAGGACTGAGCGCCACGGCGCAGGTCGGGTCAGCAGCCCGCCGGGGTCCCGCCCGCCTTCAGCGTCTCCAGTGCGTCGACCGCCTCGTCGACCGTGCCGACCTTGACGAGTTGGAGGCCTTCGGGCACCTCCGTCACCGCCTCGGCGCAGTTGTCGGCCGGGACCAGGAAGACGGTCGCCCCTGCTTCTCTCGCGGTGATCAGCTTGAGCAGCACCCCACCGATCGGGCCGACCTTTCCGTCGGCGTCCACCGTGCCCGTGCCGGCGACGAACCGGCCGCCGGTCAGGTCGTCATCGGTGAGCTTGTCGATGATGCCGAGGGTGAACATCAGTCCGGCCGACGGACCGCCGATGCGTTCGAGGGCGATCGAGGTGGTGAACGGCGCCACCGGCCGTTCCACCGCGCCCACCCCGAGGAAGCCCTGCGGACCGACCGACTCGTTGCTGCCCAGGGTCACCTTCGCCGTGACCTCCTTCTCGTCACGGAGCACCTTCACTGCCACCACCTGGCCGGGCGAGGTGTCCTTCAGCGCGGCCTGCAGGGAAGCGAAATCGGTGACCGGGGTGCCGTCGATCGCGATGATGCGGTCTTGTGGCTGCAGCACGCCGGCACTCGGCGAGTCGTCGGCGATCTCCCCCACGTACGTGACGCTCGGATAGTCGAGGAACCGCAGCGAGGCGATCTCGGCGGCCGATTGGGAGTCGCGGAACGCCTGCGCGTCCTGCTCCTTCACCTCGTCGACCGTCTTGTCCGGCGGGAAGTAGTCCTCCCTGGGGGCGAGCGCATACCGTCCGGTCGCCCACAGGCCGAGTGCCTCGAAGAGCGGGACGTTGTCGGTGATCGAGATCGTGGTCATGTTGAGGTGACCGTCGGACGTTTCGTCCCTGCTCGCCGAGGCCGGGATGTCCTCACCGCTGAACGTGATCACCTCGGTGCCGTCAACCGCGCCGAGGGTGTCGTAGGTCACGCCCGGTCCCACGGCGACGTACGGGATCGGTATCACCGCTGCGGCCACCACGAGCACCGCGGTCAGGGATGACCCGACCAGCACGGTGCGGCCGCGCAGCGTCATGCGCGAGAACCAGGACATGGGTCCCGAGCGTAGGGGGTACCCCCATGGGAGGACCGCCGCGAAAGCCGGGGCGTCCGATGTGAACCGTTCGCCGTGGGCGATCAGGCGCCGGCTGAGTCCCTACGGTGGGGTGTTGTTCAGTACCGTGGCCCTATGACGAATCTGCCGTTCGGCTTCAACCCTCCAGGTGACGACGACCCTGAGGGCAAGCCCGGTCAGGGCCCCGGACCAGGTGGTTTCGACCTCAATCAACTCGGATCGATGCTCTCGCAGCTCGGCCAGATGATGTCGCAGGCCGGAGCATCCGGAGCGTCCAGCGGCCCGGTCAACTACGAGCTCGCCCGGCAGCTGGCCACCTCGCAGCTGCCCGCGTCGCACCCCGCGTCCTCCATCGACGTGGCCAAGGTGGCCGACGCCATCAAGCTCGCCGAGGTGTGGCTCGACGGCGCCACCTCGATGCCCGCCGGCGCCCGCACGTCGACCGCCTGGACGCCGCGGCAGTGGGTCGATGCGACGATGCCGATGTGGGAGAAGCTCTGCTCCCCCATCGCCGAACAAGTCTCCCGGGCGTGGATCGACGGCCTCCCCGACCAGGCCAAGGCGCAGGCCGGTCCGCTGCTGGCGATGATGGGGTCGATGGGCGGCATGGCCTTCGGATCGCAGATCGGCCAGGGCCTCGCCCAGTTGGCCAACGAGGTGCTGACGTCGACCGATGTCGGCCTGCCACTCGGTCCCGACGGCACCGCCGCGCTGCTGCCGCGGTCGATCGCCGAGTTCGGATCGGGCCTCGACCTGCCCGAGGACCAGGTGCGGCTCTACCTGGCCGTCCGCGAGGCCGCGCACCACCGGCTGTACGCCGGCACGCCGTGGCTCAAGGCCAGGGTGATCTCGCTGATCACGGATTACGCGAAGGCGATCTCCGTCGACTTCTCCGCCGTCGAGCAGCTCGCGTCCTCGCTGGACCCGTCGGATCCCTCGAGCATCGAGGCCGCACTCGGCCAGGGCATGTTCGAGCCGAAGATCACCCCGGGCCAGGAAGCCGCGATGGCTCAGCTGGAGACGCTGCTCGCCCTCGTCGAGGGCTGGGTGGACACCGTCGTCGCCGATGCGGTCGGCGACCGACTGCCGGGCGGACCGGCGCTCCGGGAGACGCTGCGACGCCGCCGGGCCACCGGTGGTCCCGCCGAGCAGACCTTCGCCACCCTGATCGGGCTGGAGTTGCGGCCGCGCCGACTGCGGGTGGCGGCCGACCTGTGGCGAGAGGTCACCGCGTCACGCGGGATCGAGGGCCGGGACGCGCTGTGGGCGCACCCCGATCTGCTGCCGTCGCTCGCCGACCTGGACGACCCTGCCGGGTTCATCGCCCGGGACAAGGAGTTCACCGCGCTGCTCGAGGGCCTCGGCGACATCGAGACGGAGCTGCTCGGTGCACCCGGTCCGAGCGATGCCGAGTCCCCCACCGACCCGGCCAAGCCCGACATCACCAAGCCCGGGACCAAGCCCGACACCAAGCCCGATGACGAAGGACCGGCACCGCGAGCGGTGTGAGTCCTACCGAGTGACCAACGGTCGGCGGCCCCTGACGAGTTCAGGGGCCGCCGGCCGAGGTGCTGTCAGCCGCTCAGACGGCGCTCGACGGGCTCCACAGGTTGATGCCGGAATCCACGGCGTGCCCCTCGATCACATTCAACTCGTCAGTGTCGAAGGCCAGGTTCTCGATCGCCGCCACGTTGTCCTCCAGCTGCTGCACGGACGATGCGCCGACCAGCACGGACGTCACCCGCTCGTCCCGCAGCGCCCAGGACAGCGCCATCTGGGCGAGCGACTGACCGCGACCCTTGGCGATCTCGTTGAGCGCCCTGATGTGCTCCAGCGCCTCGTCGGTCAGCAGGTCCTTGGACAGCGACCCGCCGCGGGACGCCCGGGAATCCGCGGGAATCCCGTCGAGGTACCGGTCGGTGAGCATGCCCTGCGCGAGCGGGGAGAACGCGATGCAGCCGACCCCCAGCTCGCCCAGGGTGTCCAGCAGGGCGTCCTCGATCCAGCGGTTGAGCATCGAGTACGACGGCTGGTGGATCAGCAGCGGTGTGCCCATCTCGGCAAGGATCGCGGCGGCCCGCCTGGTTCGCTCCGGCGAGTACGACGAGATCCCGGCGTAGAGGGCGCGGCCGGACGCCACCGCGGTGTGCAGCGCCCCCATCGTCTCCTCGAGCGGGGTGTCCGGGTCGGCGCGGTGCGAGTAGAAGATGTCGACGTAGTCCAGGCCCATCCTGGCCAGCGACGCGTCGAGGGAGGCCAGCAGGTACTTGCGCGACCCCAGGTCCCCGTACGGGCCCGGCCACATGTCGTAGCCGGCCTTGGTGGAGATCACCAGCTCGTCGCGGTAGGGCTTGAAGTCCTCGGCCATCAGCCGGCCGAAGTTGGTCTCGGCCGATCCATAGGGCGGGCCGTAGTTGTTGGCCAGGTCGAAGTGCGTCACGCCGAGGTCGAACGCACGCCGCAGGACGGCGCGCTGGCGGTCCAGCGGGTCGACGTCACCGAAGTTCTGCCACAAACCGAGGGACACCGCAGGCAGGTGCAACCCGCTCCGTCCGGAGCGGCGGTAGGGCATGGATTCGTATCGTTTCGGCTCTGCGAGGTAGACCATCGCGCCAGTTTGCCAGCACCCGATCGAGCGGTGCAGACCCGCGGGGCGCCAATGCCCGCGGGTCCCGGGACGAATCGCCCAGTCGAACATTAAGCCCGTGGCTGAGCGAGGAATCCGCGTTTCCACGCTCAGCGACGGGTACGGTGAGCGCCGGTCCGGTCGAAGGATCACTGGCCACGGGCTGTGAAACGCGGTCCCGGAGTGCACCCGCGCCCGGGCCCCACGAGGAAAGGAAGGCCAATGGCCGAGACCTACAACGGTTACTGCGTCAAGTGCAAGGAGAAGCGGGACTTCGAGGGTGAAGTTGCCGAGACCAACGGTCGCAGGATGGCCAAGGGCATCTGTCCGGTCTGCGGAACGAAGATGAACCGGATCCTCGGCAAGGCCTGACCCACCACTGACACCCCCCGTCCGCGGGCAACCGTCTGCGGATAACCGCCTGTGGACAACCCACGGGCGGGAGGGGCTCGGTGCTGCACCCTGTTCCCGGGGTGATCAGCATCGTGACGCACACAGAATCGGCGCGGACAGTGCCGGGTCAGGTGGACCTGTCCCGGCGGTACGCGCTCCCGTTCGGCACCAGGGTTCTCGAGCGGGAACCCGGCAGTGTGCAGATCGGCACGGACGCGCCTCGCTGCGTCGTGGTGCGCAATGCTCCCGACGGCGCGCTGCGGATCCTGTCCTCGATGGACGGATCGACGGCGCTCCGTGACGTGCTGGCCGGCCAGCGGGCCGACCCGGACGACTGGCGGCGGCTACTCGACCAACTCCTGGTGGCCGGTGTGCTGGTTCCCAGCGAGGCCGCGAGGGGCCCTGCAGCGCTGACGGTCGGCGCGCACCTGGCCGATGAGCGTGCCGCACTCACCCACCGCCACGGCCACGCCGCCGCCAGCCGCATCCTGCAGGCCAGGGATGACGCGCTGGTCGTCATTCGTGGGACCGCAGCCGCGACGCAGCCCATCACCGCGCATCTCGCCGCGGCCGGGGTCGGGCACCTGCACCACGAGCGCGCGGCGCCCGGCGAGTGGTTGCCGGCCCCGGTGGGCCAGGACCTCGCCGATGGGACGGCGGGCGACCGAGCGCCGGAGTTCACCGCGGAGCTCCGTGCGCGATACCCGACCCTGCGGGTGCACACGCCTGCGGCGCACCAACATCCGACACTCGTGGTCATGGTGGGCGGCACCGCGCCCGACCTTGCCGTTGCGGCCGGGTATTCGCGGGACAGCATTCCGCACCTCTGCGTGGCGACGGGGATGGCGCGCACCGTCGTCGGGCCGCTCGTCCTCCCCGGGCGTTCCAGTTGCCTGTCCTGCGTGCACCGCCACCGGACGGCCGCCGACCCCGCCTGGCCGACGCTGGCCAGTCAGCTCACCGGCGCACCGCAGCAGGTTCCGGTCTTCCTGCTGACGGCCGCGGCCTGTCTCGCCGTCGGGCAGGTACTCGAGCACGTGGACGGCATCTGCCGGCCGAGCACCGTCGACGGCACTCTCGAATGGCGTCAGGGCGACCCGACGGCGCGCCGGCGGAGTTGGTCACAGCACCCCGAATGTGGCTGCCGCACAGTGGCTCTGCGGTAACCGGCCGCTCGGGAAGTTCAGGTCGCGGGCGGCACGGGCGCGCGATCGGCCCGGCCGGGGCCGGACTTTGTCACAATGGTGCAGTGTCCGACATCCCCAGAGGTGCCCTGAGCCGAACGGCTCGGCTGGCAAGCCTGCCGCTGTCCGCAGCCGGCCGGGCGACATTGGGTCTTGGGCAACGTCTCGCCGGCCGCGACCGGGACGAGATCTCCACCGAATTGCAGCGCCGCACGGCCGAGCAGGTTTTCGAGGTGCTCGGCACCCTCAAGGGCGGTGCGATGAAATTCGGCCAGGCGCTGAGCGTCTACGAGGCCGCCATTCCCGACGAGTACGCCGCCCCGTACCGGGAGGCGCTGACCAAGCTGCAGAACGCCGCGCCGCCCATGCCGCCGGCCACCGTGCACCGGCTGATGGCCCAGCAGTTCGGCACCGGTTGGACCACCCGCTTCCAGGAATTCGACGACACGGCGGCCGCGGCCGCGAGCATCGGCCAGGTGCACCGCGGGGTGTGGCGGGACGGCCGCGAGGTGGCCGTGAAACTGCAGTACCCGGGCGCCGACGCCGCTCTGCGGGCCGATCTGGACCAGCTGTTCCGGGTATCGCCGCTGATCGGTGTCGTCATTCCCGGCCTGCAGATCCGGCCGCTGCTGGCCGAATTGCGTGACCGGATCCTGGAGGAGCTGGATTACGCGCAGGAGGCCGACAATCAGCGTGCGTTCGCCGCCGCCTATGCCGGCACCGATGGTTTCCTGGTTCCACGGGTGGTCGCCAGCGCACCGAAGGTGATCATCTCGGAATGGGTCGACGGCACCTCGCTGAGCAAGATCATCACCGGGGGGACGACCGAGCAGCGCAACCGCGCGGGTTCGCTGCTGACCGAGTTGCACTTCGCCGCCCCCGAGATGGTCGGGTTGCTGCACGCCGACCCGCACCCGGGCAATTACATGCTCACCGACGACGGCCGGCTGGCCGTCATCGATTTCGGGTCCGTGGCACGGCTGCCCGACGGCGCCCCGCCGATCATCGGGCGGGTCACCCGGCTCGCATTGGACGGCCGGGCCGACGACGTCCTCGAGGCGCTGCGCGCGGAAGGGTTCGTGCCCGCCGATTACCACCCCGACCCGCAGCAGCTGATGGAATATGTCGTGCCGTTCATCGAACCGTTGCGCCACGAGACATTTCACTTCACCCGCAGCTGGATGCAGGAGCAGGCAGCCCGGATGTCGAACTTCTCCAGCGAGGAGTCGAAGATGGCCCGCCGGCTCAACCTCCCGCCGTCATACCTGTTGATCCACCGGGTGACGTTCGGGTCCATCGGGGTGCTCTGCCAGCTGGACGCGCGGGCGCCGTTCCGGGAAATGGTCGATCGCTACCTCCCCGGCTTCTCCGACGACGACTGAGCTTTCAACCGGCCGGTCCGGGTGCCCGGTGGGTCACCACCATTCCTGATCGAGGCGGGACTCGATCCCGCGCAGATTCTGCCGGGCACAACGGTCGCAGATCCAGACCGGTCCCCTGCGCGGGTCGCGTTCCCTGACCCAGGTGATCGGCGCCGCGGCCACGGTCGTGCCGCACATCGAACAGCTCGCCGGCCCGGACGGGTCGGGATGCAGGGACGGGCCGGCCATCCCGGCACGATATCCCGCCGGCTGTCGTGGTCCAGGGACGCCGGGGCCCCCGATCCGCACTCGGATCGGGGGCTCGGTTCTGCGCTCGATGGGTGCGCCTGTCGACTGCAGCGTGGTCAGCTGCGAGATGGTCAGGCGCTGTGATCAGGCGCAAGTGGGTCGCGCTCTCGGGATTCAGTGGTCGATCGCTCCGGTCGCTGTCGCGTCAGGAGCGAGCAGCCTTGGCCGCCCGGTCCAGCGCGCGGGCGCGCCGGACGCGGCGGGTCATTTCTGCGTCCCGCTGGATCTCGCGCATTCGGTCGCGAGCGAGATCTTCGATCATGGAACTCATGTCATTCCTCCGTGGAAGGAGCACTCCGGTCACCCGTTGTGCAGAAAGGTTGGTGGACTTGAAGTTTCGCGAGTTCAGCTGCGAGGCAACGTCTCTCGGAAACCGGATGGTGGGGGCCGACCGGCCGGGCCGGTCGACCCTGGTACGGGTGAGGGAGCGGTTGAATCTGCTCCTGGCCGAACCGGGCCCGCGGGACCCGGTCATGCTGCGATCTTCCGCGGCCGTCCCCGTGGTCGCTTGCGGGCGATCACGACTCCGTGGTCGAAGATTTCGCCACCCCAGACACCCCAGGGCTCGCCCCGGTCGAGGGCCGCGGCCAGGCACTGTTCGCGGATCGGGCAGTCGGCGCAGAGCGCCTTGGCCTTCTCCAGTTCGTCGGGACGTTCGGCGAAGAACAGATCCGGGTCACCGGTGTGGCAGGGCAGATTGTCGATGAAGGTGGTCTCTGGTAGGTCGAGCAGTTGCATCACGGGTGTCTCTTCTCCGTGAGAGGAATGGATGGTGAACAGAAGCTGGATCGGCCCCGCCTGGGGTTCGGAGTCCGGTGACGGTGCTGGAGATACACAACGGCCGCGAATTCGTCCCTTTGGGCGAATCGCGGCCGGAGGCGAGCGGCTGACGGGCCGTCAGGCCTGTAGCTGCACTCCGGACCGCGAAGGGGCCATACGGTCGCCGAAGACGACGATGAGCCCCGTACGCGGACGCGCCATCACGGCGTCGGCGCCATGCCACGCGGGATCCGCGACGCCGGCACCGAGCCAACCGCTGGTGTTCTTCAGATTGGACATTCGGCACCTCCTCTGCGTCCGAACCCCGCCTGGGCGGAGGGGCTGCGCGGCGGGCGTTCTCGCCTGCCGCGATTCTGTATGGCTTCCGATCTCAGCTGCTGAGCTCACCCTGCCGACCTGGTGAGGGCCGCTCGGGTGTCGCACCAACCGCCGATGACATTAGGGCGGGTGTGGATCGCCGCGCAACAGAATTAACGGAGAAAGTCGGGAAACTTTGGAAGAACCCGTCGTGACCACCCGAACGGCGGAATCCGCACGCTCATCGGGTGCTCCCGACGATGCCGAGAACGTCCTTGCCGTAGGCATCGAGCTTCGCCCGGCCTATCCCCGGAATGGAGAGCAATCCTGCGTTGTCCGTCGGCCGGCGCTCGGCGATCGCGAGCAGGGTCGCGTCGGAGAACACCACGAACGCCGGAACCGACGCCTCGGTCGACCTGGCTTTCCGCCAGCTGCGCAACGCGTCGACCAGATCAGGGTCGGCCGCCGACGGGCAATCCGCGCACCGGCCGACCTTCACCTGTGCGGGGGCGAGCAGCCGGGCGCCGCACACCCGGCAACGTCCCGGTGCACCGTGCTTGCCCGGCGTCGCCGAATCCGGTGCGATGCCGGTCAGGAACCGGCTGCGGCGCCGGGTCTTGCGGCCGCCCTGCGTCCGGGACAAAGCCCAGGACAGCGCCAACCTCGTCCGCGCCCTCGTGACGCCGACGTAGAACAGCCGGCGCTCCTCCTCGATCTCGTCGGGGGTCTCGGCATGCTGGATGGGCAAGGTTCCGTCGGTGAGCCCGACCAGGAAGACCGCGTCCCACTCCAGCCCCTTGGCGGCATGCAGCGACGCAAGGGTCACCCCCTCGACGGTCGGGGCATGCTGGGCCTCGGCGCGCTGGTCGAGTTCGGCAGCCAGAGTGCCCAGCGTTGCGGCGGGGTCGACGTCGGCGAGTTCTTCGGCCACCGTCACGATGGCCGTCAGCGAATCCCACTTGTCGCGCAGCGCGCCGGCGGCAGGTGGTTGCTCGCTCAGCCCGATGGTGCCGAGCAGCCCGCGCACCGTGGGGACCAGTGGCAGGCCGGTGCCCGGTCGACCGTCAGCGGCCGGGTCGAGGGCGGTGCCGGGCGCACCGGCGCCTGCATCAGCACCAGCATCAGCGCCCGCATCGGCCTGGCTGCGCGCCGCGTTGCGCAGCAGCGCCAGCGCCTGACGCACCTCGGCCCTGGCGAAGAACCGTTCGCCGCCGCGGACCACGTACGGAACGCCCCGCGCGGTCAGCGCGGCCTCGTACACCTCCGACTGGGCGTTGATCCGATACAGCACGGCGATACCGGAAGCAGGTTGACCGCCCTCGATCAGCGCTGCGGCGGCAGCGGCGACCGAGGTCGCCTCGGTCTGCTCGTCCGGGTGCTCGGTGAAGGTGCTCTCGGGCCCGTCGGGGAGTGCGGCCACGAGTCGCAGCCGGTACTTCGCGGACTGTCCGCTGGAGCCGGCGATGATCCGGTTCGCCAGCGAGACCACCTGCGGCGTTGACCGGTAGTCGCGTTCCAGGCGGACGACCGTCGAGTTCGGGAACCGCCGCTCGAATCCCAGCAGGTATCCCGGTGATGCCCCGGCGAAGGAGTAGATCGTCTGGTTGGCGTCGCCGACCACCGTCAGCTGGTCCCGGCCGCCCAACCAGGCGTCCAGCGTTCGCTGCTGCAGCGGGGTGACGTCCTGATACTCGTCAACGACGAAACACCGGTAGCGGGAGCGGAACTCCCGGGCCACCGCCTCGTCGTCCTCGAGCACGGCGCAGGTGTGCAGCAGCAGGTCGTCGAAGTCGAGCTGTTCGGCCTCCTGCTTGACCGCCTCGTAACCGGCGAAGACCTTGGCCACCGTCTCCGCCGGCAGCGGGGTGTCCCGCTGGTGCTTGGCGACCGCGGCGAGATAGTCGTTCGGACCGGCGAGAGTCGCCTTGCTCCACTCGATCTCGCCGGCCAGGTCACGCAGGGTGGCGGCGTCGGTGCCGGCGTTGGCCCGCCGGGCGGCGATGGCGACCAGTCGGAGTTTGTGTTCCAGGACCGGCCAGAGCGGGCCGCCGACCGACCGGGGCCAGAAGTACCGCAGTTGCTTGAGCGCGGCGGAGTGAAACGTCCTGGCCTGCACGCCCGGCACGCCGAGCGAGCGCAGGCGCAGCCGCATCTCACCGGCGGCCCTGGTGGTGAAAGTGACCGCGAGCACCTCGGATGAGGCGTGGCTGCCGGTGCCGACCAGGTGCGCGATGCGGTGCGTGATGGTGCGGGTCTTGCCCGTGCCGGCGCCCGCCAGCACGCACACCGGGCCCGACGGGGCCAGCACCGCGGCTCGTTGACCTTCGTCCAGCCCGGCCAGTGCGTCCTTCATCACCGGAGCATTTTCGCACAGGTGTCCCGACCGCCGGGCGCAATGAGGACAACTCCGCGCGGCCCCGGTCCACCGGCTCGGGGCGTCAACTCCGGGCTGCCCAGCCCTCGATCATCCGGCGGGCGATCGAGACCTGACCGGGCAGGATGACGGCGGGATCGGCGTCGGTGCTGCCGGTCAGCCACGCGTCCTTGGCCCCGGGATTATCGGCCTCGGCGGCCAGCACCGCGCGGATCTCGTCGCGGTGGTACCAACGGGCCTCCTCGATCTCGCCGTCCCGCGGCACCATCGGCGCGCCCCGCTCGGCGCGCGCCTCGAAGCCGATCATCAGCGACCGCGGGAACGGCCACGGCTGGGACCCGAGATAGCCGACCCCGTTGACGTACAGGCCGACCTCCTCCAGTACCTCGCGCACCACCGTGCCCTCGAGCGACTCCCCCGCCTCCACGAACCCGGCGAGCACCGACACCCGGCCGGCCGGCCAGATCGGTTGCCGGGCAAGGACGATCGAGTCGATTCCGTCGTGGACCAGCACGATGACGGCGGGGTCGGTCCGCGGGAACTCCTGGTGATCGTTCGGGCAGATCCGGGACCAGCCGGCCGGCGTCGGGGTGTTCGGCTCACCGCAGCGCGGGCAGTGCCCGGCCGCCGCGTGCCAGCTCAGCAACGCGGTGGCGGTGGTCAGCAGGCCGGCGTCGGCGTCCGGTAGCAGCGCTCCCCACTCCCGAAGCCCGCCGCCCTCGTCGACATCGCCCGGCACCGCCCAGTGGTCGACCTCCCCTACCGCGCCCAGCAGCACCGCATCGACCGGTGGCACGTCGCCGACGGAAAGGGCCGCGCGGGTGTCCAGCCTCGCGGTGCCCGGGTCGATCGCCGCCCGGCCGCGCCGATCGACGGTGAGGACCCTGGCCCGCGGCCACTCCCGCTCGATCCGGGCGGGTTCGCGCAGATCCTCGGAGCGGTCGGCGTTCCCGCGCGAGAGCAGCGGCGTGTCGATCCGGAAGCTCGGCGTCAGCGCCGGTGCGGTGGCGGGGATCGCCTCGTACCGGGTGCTCACGCGAAGTCCACGTCGCCGAGTCCGCGCAACTGCGACTCGAGGACGCCGACGTCACCGACGACCACACCGGTGAACCGGGCCGGGGCGAGCATGTCGGCGGCGGCAGCGGCGACCTCGTCGACCGTCACCGCCGCCAGCGCCACCGGATGGTGCTTCAGCCAGGACTCGTCCAGCCCGGTGCCGGCCAGCATCGACAGCGTCGAGGCCAGCCCGGACTGGGTCGACAGTGACGTGGCCAGGGTGCCGAGTGCGTAGTTGCGCGCGGACTCCACCTCGTCGGCGGTCGGTGCGACCAGGCTGATCCTGCCGAGCTCGTAACGGGCCTCCAGCAGTGCGGGCGCGGTCGACGGCGTGGTGGTGTCGAACGCTATCGATACCGCCGCCGACTGCGGCCAGAACTCCAGCGACGACCGCGCACTGTAGGTGTAGCCCTTGTCCTCGCGGATGTTCTCGACGAGGCGGGACGAGAAGTAGCCCCCGTACACGAGATTCGCCAGCTGATGAGCCGGGTAGCTGGGGTCGTGCCGGGTGACCGCCGCACCCGACAGCCGGATCTGGGATTGCACGGCGCCCGGTCGGTGGTGCGCGAGCAGGGTGTCACCGACGACCGCGGGCGGCGGCTTCAGACCGCGGGCGGTGACCGCCGGATCGGCGGTCCAGCCGGCCAGCGCGGCGCCGGCGATGTCGACGGCCCTGGTCGGGCTCAGATCGCCGACCAGCACCAGGGTCGAACCGCGCGGGACCAGACTGCGTTCGTGCAACCGGCGCAACACCGCGGGACCGACGGCGGCCACCAGTTCGGGCTCGGGCGTGTCCCAGGCGGCGGGATGTTCCCCGAAGCGTCGCTCCTGCAGGAAACGGTGCGCCACCGATGACGGCTGGGTGGCGGAGATCGCCAGGTGCTCGACCAGCCGCTCGCGCTCACCGACCACGTCGGACCTGCGGTAGGCCGCGTCGGTCAGGCAGTCCGCCAGCACCGCCAGCAGCACGGGCAGGCCGGTGGAGAGCACCGAACCGGTGATCATCAGCCGCTGCGGGTCGACCGAGGCGTCGAGATGGCCACCGACCAGGGCGAGTTCCGCGTCGACCTGCTCGCGGTCCCGGGATCCGGTGCCGAGCAGCATCGTCGCGGCGAGCATCTCCGCCCGCGCCGCGTGTACCCGGCTGGTCCCGCCGAACGGGACCCGCAGCCGCACCTCGACCAGCGGGCTGCGCGGCTTGCGGGCCGCGATCACCGTCAGGCCGCTGTCCAGTTCGGCGCGTTGCAGGGATGGAGCCCTGATCTTCCCGGTCAGGCTCATCGGCGGCACCGGCCGGGCTCCGATCGCGGTGCGGCCGATCTCTTCCGCGGTGCGGGGGCTCATCAGCGGTCCCCCGCCGGGACGACGCGGAGCACTGCGCAGCGTCCGGGGTCCAGGGATCTGGCGGCCGCCGCGACGTCGTCGGCCGTCACCGCGTTGAGCAGATCGGGCAGCTCGCCGAGCAGTTCCGCGCGGCCGTGCAGCAGTTCCAGTGAACCCAGCGAGCGGGTGCGGCTGGCCACGCTGTCGTTGTCGCGGTACAGGGCCGAGGCGAACCGTGCGCGGGCACGCTGCATCTCGAGCTCTCCGGGCCCCTTCGCGCCGAGCAGTGCGATCTGCTCGGCGGCGGCGTCGATCACGGTGGACGCCGGAACGTCGGACGGATGCAGCGCACCGAGCACGAAGACATCGGGATCACGGGAGTCCAGCGGACCGCCCAGCAACCCGGGACTCGCCCAGATGTCCGTCGCCAGCGAGCGTTTCGCCACCAGGGAGCTCTGCAGGCGGGAGGACTCGCCCTCGGTCAGCAGGCCGGCGAGAACGACGAAGGACAGGTATCCGGGCAGGTCCGCGACGGGGTCGGGGAGCCGCCAGCCGACCGCCAGGGCCGGCGTCGGGGCGTGCTGGTCGATCACCTCACCCTCGAGGACGGAGATCGGCCACGGCTCGTCGAAGGACGGCCGGACCGGTGCCGGCCGGAACGGGATGTCACCGAAATGCTGCGTCACGAGCTCGGCGGCGAGGTCGACGTCGACATCGCCGCACACCGTCAGGACCGCGTTGGCCGGGCTGTAGTAGGTCTCGAAGAATTCGGCACAATCGGCGACGGTGGCCGCCTGCAGGTCGACGAAGTCGCCATATCCGTTGTGCGCATTGGCGAACGAGTCGAACAGGATCGCCGGAAGCTGAATCCAGGGAAAGCCGCCGTACGGCCGGTTGAGGACATTCAGCCGGATCTCTTCGCTCACCACGTCGACCTGATTGGTGAGGTTCTCGGCGGTGATCTTGGGGGCGCGCATCCGGTCGGCCTCGAGGAACAGCGCCCGTTCCAGCGCACCGGCGGGCACGACCTCGAAGTAGTCGGTGTAGTCGGTGTGCGTGGAGCCGTTGAAGACGCCGCCGGAGGATTGCACGAGACGGAAGTGCTCGAGCTTGGGCAGCGACTCGCTGCCCTGGAACATCAGGTGCTCGAAGAGGTGCGCAAAACCGGTGCGGCCTTCGGGTTCCGACCGGAAGCCGACGTCGTAGTGGACGGAGACGCCGACGACGCCGGCGCCCCGGTCCGGCGCGAACACCACCCGCAGGCCGTTGTCCAGTTTGCGGCGCTCGACGGGGTAGTCGGCACGCGGAATCCGCTGAACCGATCTGCGGGCGCGGGGGGCGGGTACCGAAGGGGTCGGCCTGGTGGCAGTGGGCACGCGCCCCACCCTAACCGCGCTGCCGACGGCCGACGGCCGCGCGGCTTGGTGAGGCGGACGGCGTTCGCCGAGGGCGTCAGCTGGAAACGCTGCGGTGGGTGAACAACTCGTCGTGCAGGCTCGCGGCAAGTGTCGACGAGAAGGGGAAGTTCAGCTCGACGCCGGCCCGGCGGCGGCCTGCCACCGCGAGGGCGGCGACGCGATCCCCGGCCTCTTCGTCCGGACGATCCCCCGCGCCGGCGGGACGGGCGGACGCCGACTCGACGACCGGCTCGGGCTCGGGATCCGCTGCCGGATCACCTGCTGTGTCTATGGTTTCGTGGTCCATCAGATGGCGCGCGGTCCCCACGGCGCGGTGCCGCGGCCGCCGCCTGCTGTCGATCCAGACCGCGAGGCCGGCGCCGAGCGCGAGCAGCGCAGCGATCGCGACACCGAGCGGCAACAGACCTGCCCCTGCTGCCGGTGCGGTACCGGCGAGAACAACCCGCGCCGGATCGGTGGAGGCGAACTGCACCGACAGTTGTTGCCCCTCTTGATACCCACAGGCGTCGAGAGTGGCGCGGACGAGGCCGGCCGACAACGGCGAGGCCGGATCCAGGACGTCGACCAGCGTCGTGCCCGTCCCGTCCGAACACGCGAGCGACGAGACGACGACCGCCGAGGCGGTCACCGGATCCTGGCTGTCCGCGACTCGTCCCCGGTCACCCAGCAGTGCCCCCGCCCCGAGGACGATCAGCACGACGACGGTCCAGACGACAACGGCCACCGGCACCCGCGAACGGGCCGCCCCCCTGGCATGTCTCCCCATACACGCATGATGGCATAAAGGGCAACATCGGGACGCCCGTTTTAACAAGCATGGAACATCGGGCGCGTCGCGGCATGACGGTGGGTCACCGCCTTCACTCGACCGTTGCCCCTTCCGTGCTGCTGCGGCGGATGAGTGTCAGTTGTCGAATCCGAGTTTGCGCAGCTGTCGCGGATCGCGTTGCCAATCTTTCGCGACCGCCACATGCAGATCGAGATACACCCTCGTCCCGAGCAGTGGCTCGATCTGCAGCCGGGCTCGTCTCCCCACATCGGCGAGTCGGGAACCCTTGTGCCCCAACACGATCGCCTTCTGCGAGTCGCGCTCGACGAAGATCGTGACGAACACCCGGGTCAGGTCAGATCTGGATGCGGCGTCGGACCCGGGCGGCACGATTTCGGTGACCAACGCCGCCAGGGAATGCGGCAATTCCTCGCGTACCCCGTCAAGAGCCGCTTCCCGCACCAACTCGGCAATCCGGGTGTCCATCGGCTCGTCGGTGACCTCGGCGTCGGGATACAGCCGACCGCTCGACGGCAGTCGCGCGATGAGCAGGTCGGCCAGCAATTCGACCTGGTCGCCGGCCACCGCGGACACCGGCACGATCTCGGCGAAATCCGCGAGGGCGGATACAGCCAGCAATTGCTCGGCGATTCGCTGCCGGGACACCTTGTCGGTCTTGGTCAGGATGCCGATCACCGGGGTGCCGGCGGCCTGCTCCTTCAACTCCGCCGCGATCCGGCGGTCACCGGGCCCCACCGCCTCGTCGGCGGGCAGGCAGAAGCCGACGACATCGACGTCGGACCACACGGTCCGGACCAGGTCGCCCAGCCGCTCACCGAGCAGTGTCCGCGGCCGGTGCATGCCCGGTGTGTCGACGATGACCAGCTGCGCATCGGGCCGGGTCAGGATCCCCCGCACCGCACGCCGGGTGGTCTGCGGTTTGTCCGAGGTGATGGCGATCTTCTCGCCGACCATGGCATTGAGCAGCGTCGACTTGCCCGCATTGGGCCGCCCGACGAAGCACGCGAATCCGGATCGGTGGTCAGCGCTCACCGCGCGGTCCTCGAACGGACGGTGCCGTCCACCGCCGCGAGCACCGCGACCGGGGTCCCGAGGTCGGCGGCCGCGGCGAGGGAATCGGGGTCCAGCTGCTCAGCATCGCCCACGACGGCCACCGCTTCGAGCCCGGTGGCACCGGACGACACGGCGGCGGCGACCGCGGCCTGCACGGCCGTCAGCCGCAGCGAGGGCAGGGCGACCGAGGCGGCCGCGTACGTCCGGCCGTCGTCGTCGCGGACGGCGGCACCCTCCGCCGCGCCGGCCCGGGCGCGTGCACCCCGGGCGAGGGTGACCAGCTTGGCGTCCTCCGCGTCGAGTTCCGGCACGGCGTCCTGCTGGTGTTGGCTGGTCATCTGCTGACAGTCCGATCCTCGATGGTGGGCGGCGTGCGAGGTTCGGCCGGGCTGTCGAGCTGAGGGTTGTCGAGCTGACGGGTGGATCCCGAGCCATTGGTGACAACGGGATCCGCTGCGGGGGCCTTCGGAGACTGTTTCCCGGCCTTGTTCGCTGCGCCGTCCGGACCCCCGGCCTTGGCGCCGTCGGCAGCCTCCCGGTCGGCTCTGTCCGCCGCCGCCTTGTCTCTGTCTGCCGCCGCCTTGTCTCTGTCTCTCGCCGCCTTCTGTGCGCGGCGGGCCTTCTCGGCCCGCGCCGCGGCCTTGGCAGCCTTCTTCGCGGCGTCGGCCTTCTCCGACTTCTGCCGCTTCTCGGCCTCGGCCCTCTCGGATTTCTCCCGGCGTTCGGCTCTTTCCGCCTTCTCCTCGCGGTCGGCCCGGTCGGCCCGCTCGGCACGGTCCGCCTCACGTTCGGCGGCCTCCTGCGCGGCCTCCTCGCCGAGCTCCTCGGCGGTGAGCCGGCGGACCAGCAGGGTCTGCACCCGTGGCCTACCTCGACGGTCCAGGCCCGGTTCGCCGAGCAGGTGCAGGTCGTTGATCGTCGCCTCCGAGCCGGGCAACGGCACCCGACCCAGGAGCTGCGCGAGCAACCCGCCGACGGTGTCGACGTCGTCGTCGGGGAGTTCGACGTCGAACAGCTCGCCGAGGTCCTCGACCGAGAGGCGGGCCGAGACGCGGTACCGGCCGTCCGGCAGCGGTTCGATCGGGGCGGGGGTGTCGGCGTCGTACTCGTCGGTGATCTCGCCGACGATCTCCTCCAGCAGGTCCTCGATGGTGACGATCCCGGCCAGCCCGCCGTACTCGTCGACGACGAGGGCGAAATGGGTGCGGTCGCGTTGCATCTCGCGCAGCAGGGCGTCGACGTTCTTGCTCTCCGGGACGAACACCGGCACCCGCATCAGCTCGGTCAGCGGCGGGCCGCTCTCGCCGGGGGCGAGTGACAGTGCCCGGGCGATCATGTCCTTGATGTAGACGACACCGACGACGTCGTCGACGTCCTCACCGACCACCGGGATCCGCGAGAAGCCGGATCTGGTGGCCAGATGCAGTGCCTGCAGCAGGCTCTTGTCGCGCTCGATCCAGACCACCTCGGTGCGCGGAACCATCACCTCGCGGACGATGGTGTCGCCGAGATCGAAGACGCTCTGCAGCATCTCGCGTTCGGTTTCCTCGACAACCCCGCTGCTGCCGGCGATGTCGACGAGCTCGCGCAGTTCGACGTCCGACGAGAACGGGCCCTCCCGGAATCCGCGACCGGGGGTGATGGCGTTGCCGATCAGGATCAGCAGCGAGGCCACCGGCGACAGCACCTTCGCCAGGCCCCTCGTCGGCCCGGCCAGCGCAAGCCCCACGGTGTACGGGTGTTGGCGGCCGAGCGTCCTGGGCAGCACCCCGATGGCGACGTAGGTGATCACGACGATCACCACCACCAGCATCAGCCCGACCCACAGCTGGAATCCCCAGATACTCAGCGCCACCTTGGCGGCCATCACCGTCGCGGTGATCTCTGCTGCGGTCCGCAACAGCAGCAACAGGTTGGTGTACCGGGGCCTGTCCTCGGTGATCCGGTGCAGCGAGGCGGCGCCCCGCCTGCCCTCGCGGTCCAGCTCCTCGACGCGCGCGGGTGAGACCGTCGTGATTGCCGCGTCCGCTGCTGCCAGCACGCCCGCGATGGGGACGAGTGCGGCGGCAAGGACGAGCAACAGCACATCCATGCTGTCCACCTGCGGATCAGCCCCGCCCGCTCGACTCGGTACCGGGCTCCGACCGGACGTCGGCCAGCCCGACGGTGTCCAGCACGGCCGCGTCGACGGCGGCGAGCCTCGCCTGCCGGGCCACCGCGACCCGGTGATCACGCCAGGTGTCGAGCAATTCGTTCTGCAGCCGGAACATCTCGCGTTCGTCGGCCGGCTCGGCGTGGTCGTAGCCGAGCAGGTGCAGCACGCCGTGCACGGTCAGCAGGTGCAGCTCGTCGTCGAGCGAGTGACCGGCCTGCTCGGCCTGGCTCCCTGCGACGGCCGGGCAGAGCACCACGTCGCCGAGCAGTGCCGGTCCGGGACCGGCCTCGTCGGGACGCCGGGCAGTGTCCAGTTCGTCCATCGGAAAGCTCATGACATCGGTCGGGCCGGGCTCGTCCATCCACTTGACGTGCAGTTCGGTCATCGCCTCGACGTCGACCAGCAGGATCGACAGTTCGGCGAGTGCGTTGATCCGCATCCGGTCCAGGACGTACCGCGCGACCGACACCATCGCGAGCTCGTCCACGGCAACGCCGGATTCGTTCGCGACCTCGATGGTCATCGACCGGACTCCCTGTGGTGCCCGCCGGGCGGCCTGCCCAGCCGGCGCTGCTGCCGATCCGGTGCGGTGTGACCGGTGCCGTCCGCGGAGTTCTCGGCGTCCCACCGTTCGTAGGCGTCGACGATCCGGCCGACCAACCGGTGCCGGACGACATCGGTCGAGGTGAGCACAGAGAACAGCACGTCGTCGACGTCGTCCAGGATTTCTCTGACCACCTGCAATCCCGAGCGCTGACCGCCGGGGAGGTCCACCTGCGTGACGTCACCGGTGACGACGATCTTCGAGCCGAATCCGAGCCGGGTCAGGAACATCTTCATCTGCTCGGGCGTGGTGTTCTGCGCCTCGTCGAGAATGATGAACGCGTCATTCAGCGTCCGGCCACGCATGTACGCGAGCGGCGCGACCTCGATCGTCCCGGCGGCCATCAGCCGCGGGATCGATTCCGGGTCCAGCATGTCGTGCAGCGCGTCGTACAGCGGACGCAGGTAGGGATCGATCTTGTCGGACAGGGTCCCGGGCAGGAAGCCGAGCCGCTCACCGGCCTCGACTGCCGGCCGGGTGAGGATGATCCTGGTCACCTGCTTGGCCTGCAGTGCCTGCACGGCCTTCGCCATCGCAAGGTACGTCTTGCCGGTACCGGCCGGCCCGATCCCGAAAACGATGGTGTGCTGGTCGATCCCGTCGACGTAGCGCTTCTGGTTCAGCGTCTTCGGGCGGATCGTCCGGCCGCGGCGGGAGATGATGTTCAGCCCGAGGACCTGGGACGGAGAATCGGTCGCGCCGTCCGGATTCGCCAGCATTCCGATGGTCCGCCGGACGGCATCGGGAGTGATGACCGAGCCCGATTCCTGCAGCGCCAGCAATTCACGCAACGTGCGCTCGGCAAAAGCGACGTCCTCGGCACTGCCGCGCAACGTGATCCGATTACCGCGAACATGGATATCGGCGGCGAGATGTTCCTCCAGCAGCCGGAGCAACGAGTCCCGCGACCCCAGCAGGCCCATCATCTGGCGTTCGTCGGCGACGACGAGGGTCGATTCGCCGACAGTTCGCTCGCTGGTCCGGGCAGACAGCTCGGCCGCGCTCGGCACCGTGTTGGCGGTGCTGACCTGGCTGTTTGCCACCCTGGACGGGTCGGAGGAACTGACGGGGGTCAGGTTGTCGACGGTGGGGTGATCACCGCGGGGAAGGTCGGACCGCGCTGCGGCCGACGGGGAATCCGGCACCTGTTGCACTGCCTACTTTCGCTGGTTGTCTGCCGCCGATTGCCTGACGGGTGCGTACCCATTGATTCTACCGTCGGCAACGGTGCAGCAGACCAGCTCATTCCGGCGCGGCCGGGCCGTGGGTCAGCCTGCCTCGCTGAATTTCCTGCCGCCCAGCAGGTGCAGGTGGGCGTGGAACACCGTCTGCCCCGCCCCCGCACCGGTGTTGGAGAGCAGGCGGTACCCCGATTCCCCGATGCCCTCGGCCTGGGCGACCGCCTTGGCGGTGAGCACCAGCGCAGCGAGCGCGTGCGGGTCGTCCCCGGCCACCTCGGCGGCGTTGTCGTAATGGTTCGTGGGCACCAACAGGATGTGCACCGGCGCCTGCGGATGGATGTCGCGGAAGGCGACCACGTGGTCGTCCCGATGCACCTCGTCAGCCGGGATCTCCCCGGTGACGATCTTGCAGAACAGGCAGTCGTCGCGCGTGTACGGCATGCCGGTCAACCTATCGTCGCGCCACGAGCCGGCGCTGTCTGACCTGGCCACTCAGCGAGGGTGAGTAGTACCAGGGTCGACCCCGAACGGAATCAGGGTGTCCCCGGATAGATAGCTGGACTATCGGATAGTGTTACTATCTGCTCGTGCGGATGAAAGAACTGAGCGAGACCAGTGGGGTCCCGATCCCCACCATCAAGTTCTATTTGCGAGAACGGCTCCTCCCGGCCGGAGACCGCACCCATCCCAATCAAGCGGAGTATTCCGAAGACCACCTCCGACGTATCCGGCTCGTCCGGGCACTGATCGACATCGGCGGAATGAGCGTCGCGTCCGCCCGTGCCGTCACCGCCGTGCTCGACCTCCCGGGTCGGAGCGTGCACAGCGTGCTCGGTCTGGTCCAGCAGGCCATGGCCGTGCCTGCCGTGGCGACGGACGACGACCAGTTCAGCGCTGCCCGGAAGACCATCGACGACCTCGTTGACAGGCTCGGCTGGCAGGTCTCTAGCACAAACCCCGGACGGGACGGTGCCGCTGCCGTCCTGACCACCCTTGCATCGCTCGATCAACCAACCCTCGTGGGAATTCTCGAGCCCTACGCGAGGGCGGCCGAGATCGCGGCCGCGGCCGACCTCGCCGCGGTTGCGCAGTCCGGTGCGACGGGGAGGGCGGACGCCATGGTCGAGACCGCCGTCATCGGCATGGTCGTCGGCGAGACCCTCACCCTGCAGCTGCGCCGGATGGCACAGGAAAACGCTTCAGTGCAACGACTGTCGTCACGACACGAAAGCCGCCCCACTTCTTCGCCGACTCCCACGGAGCAACGTCATGGTCATTGACAGCCCACCCCGAACGGCCGCCGCCCCGGCGTCCGGCGTTCGCGCCCACCGCCCGCTGTTCATGCTCGCGACTGCGATGGCGGTGCTGGCTGCGGTGGCAGCCGTCGGCCTGATCGTCGACGATCGGACGATCACCGGCCTGCCGTTATGGGCAAAGCCGCTGAAGTTCGCGTTGTCGGTGGGCATCTACGGCGTCACGTTCAGCTGGCTGATCGGTCAGCTGCGCCGCGGCCGTCGGGTCGCGTGGTGGGCCGGGACGATTGCAGCCGTGCTTCTGGGCGTGGAGATGGTGATCATCGTCGGTCAGGCGCTGCGCACCATGACAAGTCACTTCAACGTCGGCACCGCTTTGGACAGTGCGATGTTCAGTGTGATGGGCACGTCGATCGCGGTCGTCTGGGCGGCAACGCTGGTCATCAGTGTCGTGCTGTTCGCCAGCCCCGGGCCCGACCCGGCTCGGAACCTGGCGATACGGGCCGGTGCGTTGATCTCCGTGGCCGGCATGGCGTTGGGCTTTCTGATGACCATCCCGACCGCGGCCCAATTGCAGGACTTCCAGGGCATCGCCGGCGCCCACACCGTCGGCCTGCCCGACGGCGGACCGGGCTTGCCGTTGCTGGGTTGGAGCACCGTCGGCGGTGACCTGCGCATCCCACACTTCGTCGGAATGCATGCGCTGCAATTACTTCCGGTGTTGTTGATAGTGCTCGAGCTGGGATCGCGGCGGGTTGCGGTCCTGCGCGACAGCACGCTGCGCGCTCAGCTGGTCGGTCTGGCCGCGGTCGGGTATGCCGCAGTCGTTGCTCTCGTCACCTGGCAGGCGCTGCGCGGTCAATCGATCGTGCGGCCGGACCTGCTGACCGGAATGGCGTTCGGCGCCGTCATCGTGGCGGTGGCGGTCCCAGCCGGTGCAGTGCTCATCCGGGCGTCACGGGAAGTCCGGACGGTCGGGACTGTGACCCGATGACCGAGGCGTTGTTCGGGCTGACATTCGCGGTGGCGGCGCCCTTCTGGGCGTTGATGATCCTGCTGCCGAGCTGGCGGTGGACGCAGCGCATCTCAGCCTCGCCGCTCATCGCACTGCCGCCGCTGGTCATCTACCTGATGGTGATGATCCCCATCTTCCCGGAGTTCTGGGCCGCGGTCAGCTCTCCCGATCTGGACGTGCTCCGGCAGGTGTTGAGCACCTCGCACGGCGCGGCGGCGGTCTGGGCGCAGCTGATCGCGTTCGACCTGTTCATCGGCCGCTGGATGTACCGGGACAGTCGCGCACGTGGCATCAGTCCGTGGCTGATCAGCCCGATCCTGCTGTTGACGATCTTCCTGTCACCGATCGGTCTGCTCGCCTACTTCGCCGTCCGGGCCATTGCCGTCGTGCGACAGGGCGACTCACGGTCGGCGTGGACCGACGCGCCCGTCGTTCGGGAGCCGATCGCTCGCTGAGGCATCCGGGCCGTCAGACAGCCGGCCTGTCACATCTGGCGCGCGGCCGGTGTCACATGTTTCGAACGGCCCGGCGCGGTGCCGGGTCCGCGAAGGAGAGGCACCACACGCGATGAGCGACACCTACCTGGTCACCGGGGGAACCGGGACCCTCGGCCGGCCGCTGGTCGACCGGCTGCGCACCACCGGCGGCGACGTCAGGATCCTGAGCAGGCGGCCCGGCCACGGCCACGTCGTCGGGGACCTGCGGACCGGCGAGGGCATCGACGGCGCGGTCGCCGGGGCGGACGTCATCCTGCACGCCGCCACCGGGGCGCGCGGCGACGCCGACCTGACCCGCAGGCTGATCGACGCCACCCGGAGCGCCGGCGGCGACCCGCACCTGATCTACATCTCGATCGTCGGCATCGACCACATCCCGCTGTCCTACTACCGGTCCAAGCTCGCGTCCGAGGCGCTGATCGAAGCGTCCGGCCTGCGGTGGACGATCCTGCGGGCGACGCAGTTCCACGACCTGATCGCCGGGATGAGCCGCGTCCTGGCGCACAGCCCGGTGTTCCCGGTGCTGGCGTCCACCAGCTTCCAGCCGATCGACGTGCGCGACGTGAGCGAGCGCCTGGTGGAACTCGCCGGCGGTCCGGCCCTTCAGCACGTCCCGGACATGGGTGGTCCCGAGGTCCTGTCGATGCGCGAGCTCGCCGCGGCCTGGTTGGCGGCGGCATCCAAGCGACGGGCGGTGCTGTCGATCAAGGCTCCGGGCAGGATCGCCGCGGCGTTGCGGCAAGGCTGGAACGTGACTCCCGATCATCGCGACGGGCGCATCACATTCGGGGAGTACCTCCGCGATCGCACCCCCGCGGGCCAGTCATGACGGCGCGCCGAGCGGTCCGGGTCCTGCTCGTGGTGCTCGCCGTGGTGCAGGGCACGGTCGGCGGCTGGGCGTTGTTCGCGCCGGAGAGCTTTTACCGCGACTTCCCGGGCGGCGGTCGCGGTTGGGTGGCGCTCCTCCCGGAGTACAACGAGCACCTGACCAGGGACGTCGGCGCGCTGAGCCTGTCCCTGACGCTGGTCCTCGTCGCGGCCGCCGTCACCATGGAGCGAACGCTGGTCCAGGTGGCGCTGGCGGCGACGGCGGTCTACGCCGTTCCGCACACCTTGTTCCACGCCCTGCATCTCGAGGGTTTCCCGGGGCCGGACGCAGTCGCCCAGACGGCCGTCACGATCGCCCAGGTGGTGCTGGTGGTGGTGGCGCTGCTGCTCAGCACCTGGCTGCCGCGGCGAACTGTGATGGAACAGGGACACCGCGAGGAGCGGGTGGCTCAGACCATCCGCAGGACCTGATCGCGGCAGGCCGCCCAGGCCGGATGCCCGACGTCGATCAACTCGAAATGGCCGATGCCGGGCAGCTGGATCAACCGGGCCGGATCACCGGCCCGCAGCGCCGCCTCGACGTAACGCTCCGACTGCCGCAGTGGCACGGTGTCGTCGGCGTCGCCGTGCACACAGACCACCCTCGCACCGTCACCGACCTGGGCCAGCGGGGACGCGTGGTGGTAGCGCTGCGGCAGCGAGCGCGCCTCCCCTTCCATCAGGGCGATGACGGCGCCCTCCCCGAGGCGTTCGTCCGCGGCGGCCACCAGATCCAGCAGACCGGCCTGGGTCACCGCGCCGACGACAGGCACGTGCGATTCCCCCGGACCAACGGATCCGGCCGTTCCAGCGCGGAGCGACCCACGGTGGGCCAGCCAGGCGGCGAGGTGCCCGCCCGCGGAATGGCCGACGGCGGCAACCCGATCGAGCTCGAGCCGGCCGTCCGCCGCGTGTTGGCCGGGCCCGGCCAACGAGTCGACAGCTCGGGCGACGTCGGCGAGCGTGGTCGGCCAGCCGCCGCCCTCGCCCACCCTGCGGTACTCGATCACGGCGGCGGCCACCCCGAATCGGGTCAGATCGCGGCCGAGCGGCTCCGCCAGTTCCTTGCCGTATGCCGCGCGCCAGTAACCGCCGTGGATGACGACGGCGACCGAGAGGTGGTTGCCGGTCGGCAGGTACAGCTGCACCGTCTGGCTGGGATGCGGTCCGTAGGCGTAGTCGACGGTGTCGATCTTCATCGGCCGGGCCGCATCAGCACGTGCACCGCACCGCTCGATGGAAGACCGCCGGTCATGTCCACCTACCGGTCAGCACACCCAGCGCGCCGAGCGCGACGGCCCCGGCGGTCGACGTCCGCAGCACCTGCGGGCCCAGCCGAACGGGCACGCCACCGGCCGCGGTGAACATCGTCAGTTCCTCCTCGGTCAGGCCGCCTTCGGGCCCGACAATGAGTACCACGTCACCGCTGCCGGGGATCGCCACGGTCCGCAACGGGGCGGCTGCCGCGTCATGCAGGATGAGGGCAGCATCACTCGCGCGGACCAGCTCGGCGACCGTCCCCGTCGGGGCCAGGTCGGCGACCGGCGGCACGAACGGCCGGCGGGACTGTTTCGCCGCCTCCCGGGCGGCCGCCCGCCAGCGTTCGGCACCCTTGGCCGCCTGCTCCGCCGACTTCCAGCGCGCCACGCACCGCTGCGCCGCCCATGGCATCACCCGGTCGACGCCGGCCTCGGTGGCCAGCTCGACGGCAAGTTCCCCGCGGTCGCCCTTGGGCAACGCCTGGACCAGGGTGACCCGCACGGCGGGCGGCTCGACGACCGTCGGCGGTCCGACCTCGACTGTCAGCTCGGCACGCCGCACCTCGGTCACGACCGCATCCGCGATCACTCCGGTGCCGTCCGTCAGCACCAGGCTCTCGCCCGAGCGCAGCCGTTTCACGGTGGCGGCATGCCGGCCCTCCGGACCGGTCAGCAGGTAGGGCCCGGCCGGCGGCACCCGATCGACCAGGAAGTACGGCCAGCTGCCGGGTTCGCGATGAGCCTGCCCGCTGTCGGATCCTTTTCGGCCGGCGTCGCTGTCGGTGGGCCCGTCGTTCACTTCCCGACGAAGGAATCGCGGATGCGGGAGAAGAATCCCCCGTTGTGCGCGCGGGCCGCGAGTTCCGGCTGCTCCTCGCCGCGCAGTGCGGCGAGTTCACGCAGGAGTTCGGCCTGCCTGCCGTCCACCTTGGTCGGCGTCACCACCTCGATGTGGACGTGCAGGTTCCCGATCCCGGTGCCCCGCAGCCGAGGCATGCCCTGCCCGCGCAGGGTCAGCACGGTGGCCGACTGGGTGCCCGGATGGATGTCGAGATCCTCGACACCGTGCAGGGTTTGCAGGCCCATAGAGGTGCCGAGCGCGGCCGCCGTCATCGGCACGTGGACCGTGCAGTGCAGGTCGATGCCGTCCCGGGTGAACCGCTCGTGCTGCAACTCCTGGACCTCGACGTAAAGGTCGCCGGGGGCGCCGCCGCCGGGGCCGACCTCGCCCTGGCCGGCCAACCGGACCCGGATACCGTCGCCGACGCCTGCCGGGATGTTGGCCCGCACCGTCCGACGTGCACGGACCCTGCCCTCGCCGCTGCACTGCCGGCAGGGCTCGGGGATCACCTCGCCGAACCCGCGGCAGACCGGGCACGGCCGGGACGTCACGACCTGACCGAGCAGCGACCGCTGGATCTGCTGGATCTCGCCGGACCCCTTGCACATGTCGCAGGTCGCGGGGCTGGTGCCCTCGGCGCACCCGGAGCCGTGGCAGACCGAGCACAGCGTTGCGGTGTCGACCGCGAGATCCTTCGCCACACCGGTCGCGCACTCCTCGAGCGTGAGCTCGACCGGGATCAGCGCGTCGTCGCCCTGCCGCACCCGCGAACGCGGACCGCGGGAACGTGCACCGCCGCCTCCGCCGCCGAAGAAGGCGTCCATGATGTCGCCCAGGCCCATGCCGCCGAACGGATCGCCCATCCCGCCGGGCGCGCCCTGCCCGCCGCCGCCACCGCCGAGCGGGTCGCCGCCGAGGTCGACCACCTGCCGCTTGGCCGGGTCCGACAGGACCTCGTACGCCGCGGTGACGTCCTTGAATTTCTGCTGAGCGGCCGGATCGGGATTGACGTCGGGATGCAACTCCCGCGCCAGCTTGCGGTAGGCCCGCTTGATCTCGTCCGCGGACGCGCCCTTGGCCACGCCCAGCAGGCCGTAATAGTCCCGTGCCACCCTCTGCACCAGTTGCCTTCCCGCGGGCTATCACCCGCACCTGCTCCATCCACCCGCCGCGCGGGTGACGTCATGCCATTCGGTCTGTGCTGCCGTTCAGTGCTGCCGCAGTCGTTCGGCAGCTGTCATCTCGTACTGCCGCACTTCAGTGTTCGCCCTTGCGGAGCGATCTGGAAATCAGCGGCCGGCGACGATCTCGCCGACATAGCGTGCAACAGCACGGACGGCGGCCATCGTTCCCGGATAGTCCATTCGGGTCGGGCCCACGACCGCCAACCCACCCATCAGTGTGGTTCCGCTGCCGTACCCCGCCGAAACCAGCGCGGACGTCGAGAGGTTGATGTCGGCGTTCTCCCGGCCGATCGACACCATCACCGCGTCCGGCGTCTCCAGCGCCGCGAGCAGCTTGAGCAACGTCACCTGCTCGTCGAGCGCTTCCAGGACGCCGTGCAGGCTGGCCGGTTGATCGGCCCAGGCGCCCGTCGCGTGTGACGTACCGGACAGCACCAGCCGCTCCTCCGGGTGCTCGACCAGTGCGTCGAGCAGCACGCTGACCGACGGCACCACGACGTGCCGGACGGCCGGATCGGCCATCGCGGCCAGCGAGCTGACGGCCGTCGCGGCGTCCGCCAGCCGGCGGCCGGAGATTTGACTGGCCAGCAGCGAGCGCAGCGTGGTCAGCGCGTCATCGGTGATGTCGTCCTCGAGCTCGACCAGCCGCTGCTCGACCCGGCCGGTGTCGGTGATCACCACGAGCAGAAGGCGACGCCGGTCCAGCGCCACCGCTTCGACGTGCCGGACCAGCGAGCGGGACAGAGTCGGGTACTGGACCACCGCCACCTGGCGGGTCAGCTGGGCCAGTAGGCGCACCGAGCGACGCAGCACGTCCTCGAGGTCGACCGCCTCGGACAGGAAGGCCTGGATCGCCTTTCGCTCGCCCGAGGACATGGGCTTGACCTGCGAGAGCCGGTCGACGAACAGCCGGTAGCCCTTGTCTGTCGGGATCCGGCCCGCCGAGGTGTGCGGCTGGGCGATATAGCCCTCGTCCTCGAGCACCGCCATGTCGTTGCGGATGGTGGCCGGCGAGACACCGAGCTGGTGTCGATCGACCAGTGACTTCGACCCGACCGGTTCGCGCGTCGCGACGTAGTCGGAGACGATCGCGCGGAGAACCTCGAAACGCCTGTCGTCCGCCGTCATGATCACCTCCAGTTTTCGGATACTCCCACGGTGTGCCGCCCGCCTGCTCGCGGGAAACGGCGCGCGATGTGGTGGCTGGCACTCGCACTGCCCGCCTGCCAAGTGTAATCGTCGCGGCGCCGATGCCGTCGGCGTCCGAACGCGCCCTGTGGTGAC
>NZ_JBRIIO020000039.1:0-44421 GCF_052976845.2 Nakamurella sp. GG22
CAGTCGGTGATTAAGCTATTAAGCGCCCGGTTCATCGAGCACGAATCGATGCCGAACTGGCCACCGTCCACGTACGGCACCACATCGACGACGCCGCAACGCGTCCCGACGCCCCCCTCGAGGGGTACCGCCCCCGCCCAAGCGGGCCGAGGCAGCTCACCGCCGACTATCTGCGCATCGCCACCACTGGCACCTACGACACCACCAAGTACCGGTCCCCCTCCGAAGCCCGGCAGGCCGTCCTCGACGCCGCCGTCTGGGCAGGCCTCACCCTGCCCGCCGTCCTCGCCCGCATCCACAACGGCACCTGGCCCGGCCTGGCCGCCTTCTACACCCGCTACCGCAACCCACGCACCCGCCGCACCGCGGTCCTGGCCGACTGGCGCAAAGCCGTCACCTGGGTCACCAAACAGGCCACCTCACCGCAAACCCGCCATGTCCATAAATCCCCCACAAGCGAGCCACCATCACACGGGGGGGCACCACCACCCACCCAGCAAGATCAACAAAGAAGAGGGACCCCCGCGGAATACCAATGGCTGCGTACCTGGTGGACCGCCATGACGTTGCTCGAGCGGACCCGCTACACGGGCCGCAGCAGCATCGGCATCCGCTGGGTCCTCCGGGCACTGGGGGAAGCCGCGATGAAAAGCGGCTCTCGCTACATCGCCTTCGGAGTCCGATCACTGTCCATCGCGACCGGCCTGGACCACACCACCGTCGCCGCCCACCTACGCCAGCTCCGCGACGAACCAGACCCGCTGATCGACCTCATCGAGAACGACCGCGGCCTGGCCGGCGACCTCTACCAACTCCGCATCCCCGACGAGATCACCACGCGGGCAACCACCATCAGCTGGCGACACGGCAAACTCCACGCGCTACGACCCGTGTTCCGCGAACTCGGCCACCCCGCCGCGATCGTCTACGAAGCACTCGAAACCCAACCAGGCCGGCCGGTGCGCAGCTTCGACCTGATCACCAGCACGGGCCTCGCCCGGTCAACGATCCACGACGCCCTGCACACCCTCGCCGCATGGAACCTGACCCGTCAACACCGCGGCCGCTGGTCACTGACCACAGCACACGGCCTCACGATGCTGGCCGAACAATTCGGATGCATCGACGACGTCCGCGCACACGTCAAACGTCACCGTGAAGAACGCGTCGCGTACCGGCGCGCACTCCGCGTCGTCGATCGACACACCGAAACCAGCATTTACGTCACCGGCACCCAGTACTGGCCCGACCCCGAACCACCACCGGAAATCGAAACACTGCTAGACCTCCTCGAACGCGAACTCGGCGCCCACCTCATCCAGGCCTGACGCATAACCGGTCGCGGCACCACCCCGTAGGCCCGCCATCACGCAACGACAACCGATGCCCTTCGGCCGCCCTGTCCGGGGTCACTAGGCACGGCGGAATTGGGTCACCGGACAGCCCACAGCATCCTGTCCAACCTGGCCTGCGGAGTGAGCGGTTGACTGGCCTACGAATTCGCCGCAGTGTACTGCTCGAGCACGGTCGCGGGGATCCGGCCGCGGGACGACAGCGCGACCCCGCTATTACCCGCCCACGCCCGGATCTGAGCAGGGGTGGCAGCGACGGCGCCGCCACGCGTTTTATTGGGTCGAGCCGTGCTGCGAGGCGGCCTCACTTTGCGAGCGTGGTCGACAAAGTCGGCGAGGGCTTTCCGCAGCGCGGTGGCATTCCGCTTATTCAAATCAATGTCGTACAGCACCCCGTCGAGCCCGAATCGCAGGGTTTCCGCTGCTTTTCCACCATCGAGGTCGTCGACCAGCGTCACCGATTGCTGCTTAGCCATCTGGACTCCTTTATCTTTTCATTCGCCGTTGGAAGGCAGCCTACGCGGTTCCACAGTCACCGGTAAACGATTCGCCGACTGTCGCTGCGTCGAGGGTCAGCACCCAGCAATCCTCCCGCACCGCCGCACCAACGTCCGTTCGTGCCATCAGCTAGCCGTCGACAGGCGGCCACGGTGCCAAATAGTTTGGCAAAAGGGCTACAAAAAACAACAGACAACGGTTTACGGGCGAGATCGCTCCGCGTGACGGAGGCGGTTGGCCGTATCTGGTTCATTTGCCGTAACCCGGCGATCACCCTCAGCGTGACCGGTTCACGGAAGCTGGCGAGCCCTTACGATGTTCGGTCGAACGACAGGCCTGCCCACAATGCAGCAGACTTCCCATCAGCCAAACTGATGCCGCCGGGGCGTTGTGGGGTCTTAACGGCGGGCAGCGGTTACGCGACTACGCTTCTGAAAATCGTTTAAAAACGATCGACCGTGAGGGCATGCGGTCGAACGATCGTGGTCAGCCGTTCGATCGCTAGGCGCGCCGAGAATGTGGCCCCGTGTGGTAGCGCGGCGGTGAGTCGTCGGATCGGTGGTAACAACCGACCGCTTGAGTGGACCAGGGTCGTGATCACAGTGAATGGTCAGCGGCCCCTGCTGGTCAGGCGGGTATGGGGGATTTGGAACTGAGGCAAGGGGCCGTACTCGCGGGGCCAGCCCCGCAACTCTCCGATCACGGGCCAGTCGCCATCCCGCGGTGCCAGGTCGCTGACTCGGCAGACGAACACGGCGTCACGCGCCGACACTGGGGGCGTATTGGCGGCCGTCGTCCGTCCCTGGACGGCAGCGCATGCATTTGGGGCAAGAAATGCGCGAGGGTCAAATTGGGCGCGCTGCCGGAGATTCGGGAGACAACGCCCGCTGCACAAGGTCGAGAGCGTCGACTCGCACCTAAAGAGGCCGCCTGCGCCGAACCCGCGTCCCGGAAACCGTCTCTGATGCTCGTAGGCGGGCGCCACGCAAACCCGTCGTTCCGTTCAGTGCACCAACAGGATGATTCGACCGGTCGCCGTTGTGGCCGGGGTTGCTCGGCGGAGGAGGACCGCGCAGCATGGAGGCGGTGGCGAGTATGCGGAAGCTAGCTTGTTTCCGCTCTAACGGGAGGCGTCATGGGCGACGAGATCGTGATCAGCCGGGACCCCGCTCTGCTGAGGGCCGTTCTGTTGGAGCACTACCCCGACGTGATCGACCGACAGGTCGCCATTAAGGAGCTCGTGTATCTGGGCAAACTGAAACAGGAGGATCTGCGGCGCTCAGGACCGCGGACTGAGCCTCGCGAAGCGGTCCGCCAGGCCAAGGAGGTCGGGCTCACCTGGCGCCGGGCCGTCGAGGAAGGGCGGACCGGTAGTTGGAGTGCGCAGAACGACCTGCCTGTTGTTCTCGGCTTTGCCGAGAAGTTGCTGGGCGGGGCGCCCTCGGCGACGGCGAAAGTGCTGAGCACAGTGGTAGGTCTAGCCCAAGACGCGATGGGTCTGACACCCGTTCAAGACTGGTTCGCCCTCGAAAGCGCGGTCGAGTCCTCACGTTGGCAACGTCAGCTGACGATCAGCGACCTCACCCTCGACGACGACATCAACTTCATTACCGACAGTTGCCTTAGCGACCGGCTGTGTGCCACGGAGTCGACTTACGTCGCGCCGAAACTAGCAGGCAAACGTACCGAGATGCCAGCGACGCCAGCTGGAATCGTCTTCGAGCACGGGGAGGTCTTCGGACCCGCGATCCGCAAAGCGGTGCGCTCCGACGGCACCCTGGTCATCGATGCGGAGGAGCTGAAGAAGGAGCTGGACGAGCGGTTCGGGGAACTGCAGATAACCATCAAAGACGGCACCGAGGGCATCCGCTCCGAGCTCGCCGCGATCCGTGCAGGTCAGGAAACGGTGCTGGGGTGGGTAGCCGAGCAGCGGGCCTCGGAGGCGGAGCGGCATGCGGCCGAGGAACGTAACGCACGCCGGACCGAAATCGTCCGGGAAGCCGAGCCGGTGCTCCTCGGAGCCCAGGGCAGCCTGCAGGTGATCACTTCACTGATGAGCCTCGTCGACCCGAAGCTTGCAGGAGAAGTCGCTCGGGTTGGCGGAGCGGCGATTCAGGTGGCCCGCGCAGGTGTTGAGCTTGTCCAGGTTGCCGCGAACATTTCAACCGCCGTCATCACTGGGGCTGTCGCAGCCGGGGCGATGGCAGCGACCGGGAACTTCATTGGCGCGGCAGTAGCCTTAATCAGTCTCTTCGCTGGCGGCGGGCCAAGTGACACTGAGCGCATCCTGAACGCCATAGAAGATCTGCGTACCGACATGCGCGACCTGCGCGAGGACATGTCGGGGCGGTTCGACCGAATTGAACGGCGTCTGGACCGTATTTACGCCGACGTGATGGCGGCCATGGACCGTATCGATCTGGGCAATCGAAGGTTGAGCCAGAAGGTCGACGTAGTCTTGGCCGGCCTGCAGCAGCAGCGCGAGGCGCTGACGAGTGTCGAGCGGAACCTGTTGGCGTACTTCAGGGAGGCTGAGCGCGAGGAGCTCAAGCTGGCGATGGACACGGCGCTGGGGCGTCCGGCACGTTCGGAAGAACCGGAGATGACGGTAGCTGAATACCAGGCCTTCGAGGGCGAGTTCTACCGGTGGGCGACCGAGCGATGTCAGGGCAACATCGAGTCGCGAGTGGTGGGTCGCGACAAGGACTTCGCGTCACTGGCCACGGAGCTGACCTCGCCGAGCGCTAGCGCCGCAGACAACCTCGCGCTGGTGATTGCGGTGGCGCGCGAGCGCGAGTGGCCCGGCGCGGTGAACCTGCCGAACCGGCTAATACCAAACCCGGACACGTGGGCCGTCGCCGCGAGCGCGTTCACGCAACTGGAAAGTGAGTGGCCTGAGCTGGCCGCGCGGACCAACAGCGCCGATCTGGATGGGCGCCGCAAGTCCGTGCGCTTGAATGGACTATTCGTCCGGGAAGTCCTTGGCGGTCTCGTGGCTGAGGTCGACGGTGAGGACCGCAATTCATTGATGCTGGCCTGCGACAGTGTCGCCAACAAAGCCATCGAGCTGGGTGAGGCGCTGGAGCGGGCGGCCGTAGATTGGGAGGACGAGCTGATGCGCGCTGAGCAGGCCGCCCACATCCCCTACGTCCCGAAGTTCACGCCCCCAGACGCAAAGGAACAATGGGACTACGCGCCGAGAATCGATGTGAGCCTTGATGTACGCGGGTTCAGTCAGCTCCCACCCGAGATGACCCGCCGAATGCCAGCCACGCTGCGCGCTGTCGCCGGTGCCGATCGCGCCGACGCGCTCGCAGTTGGTCGGTTCGTGCAAGAGCCCGGGCAAGAGGAGGGAGTCGTGCGGGCGTATGTCGATGTGTCCGTTTGGCCGTTCCAGCGGGCGGAGGGAGGAGACAACCAATACCCTCCCGACCCGGGTCCACCAGCGCTGCGGTACAGCGTCCGGGCTTCGGCAGCTGAACCCGCGGCAGAGTCTCGGAGCGAATCCCTGGACAAAATCTGGGGCGCCGACAGATGGGGGCGGGAGTGGTCTCCGGCCTTGGCCCATGCCGAGCCAGTCGAGGTCAATTGGCAACTGATAGACGGGTTGCGCCCATACGTCGCAGGCTGGCAACGCATTTGGCGCGAGGATCCGCAGACTGGCTTGTATCCGTGGCTGCACAACAAGCTGCTGTCGCAGTCCGCCCCGGAGCCGCTGGCTACGGCGAGAGAGGCGTACACCGGCTCCCGGGTGCTGTTGGACACCTTGCTGACGTTGGCGATGCCGGTTCAACGCGAGTACCACGACATAGTCCGGGCGACGCTCGATGGCTTACCCGTGATCTTCGGCGGGGTAGGAATCCCGGTGGTTCAGGAGGTCGCGCATCTAATGACGCTCCGCGAGGCGGAAGGTGGGCCACAGCCTGGCGGCGCAGGCGAGGGTCGCCTCGCCAATGCCGTCACTCGCCTGACAGCTCAGCCGCTTGCCGTGCTGCGTGCAGGCCTGAATCAGTACCGCAAGGAGGTCGCGGCGGGGACCGAAAAGGTGTCGCAGCCGTTGCTCGAGCAGAGCCTGCTGCGGTTAGGGGTTTCGGAAGGCATCGTGACGGTGAAGCTGCGTGTCGCGAAGCTAGACCATGTCACTCCACCGCGGCCGCCCACCGGGGCGGAAACGCCTGAGAATCCAAAAATCTATATCGTAAAGAGAGGAGACACCTTAGCGTCCATCGCCCGCACGCTGCGAGTCCCGGGCGGATGGAGAGCACTCTACGAGGCGAATCGTGACATCATCGGTCTGGACCCGAACATGCTCAAGGTCGGTGTGAAGCTGGATCTCTCGTCGTTCGAGGCCTGACCCCCTCGCAGGAGCGGTGGCGCGATGGGGCGTAAGCGATAACGGATTAAGTCGAGTACGGTGGCGAGCTTATGAGTGCGGCGCGGGAGGTGCTCCTGAACGAAAGATGACGCGAGACCACATGATGTCTAATGGCGTTTGGTGCAAGTCAATTGGTTAGTGCCGCGGTGAACCTAACAGCGCGCAGCCGGTCATTCGGCTGCGTCAATCGGCATCGAGAACTTTACGCTTCTGCCTCGGGCCACGGATCCACCCATTTCGCAGGACTAGCGCCTAGTACTGCAGCCGTAGATCTCCCCAGTCCCACCATGCCGCCTTCGACCAGGCAACCCAACGCTTCGGCAAATCTGTCGCGACCCAGCGGCCCCGCCACCGATCTATATGACAAATTCAGGCACGACCCCAGGGTCCCCACCAGAGACTGCCTGGTCACGTGCTCACTGCCTCGTCACGTGCTCGCTGGCCAACCTGCAGAGGCAGCGTACAACCAAGGCTGTCCGCCGAGGTCTCGGGTTGTCAAGTGATGGCGCGGTTGTCTCTGTCGATTCGGTTCTAGTGCAAACCTAGCTGCGCAATTGACTGATCGATAAGGGTCCGGCGGAGGGACGTGCGACATGGCAGTTACGCAATGTTCCAACCACACACGCCGGGGTCGCTGGCCGTGGCATACTTCACCCTCCGAGGCGCGTCGCTCCCAGGGGAAAAGGCTGTCCAGGAAGTCCAATACACTCCCGGCAAATAATGGGTAGGGCTGGCAAGAATCGATCGCACACTTGTTCCTGGAAGCGTCACAGGCCATCGCCCCGTCACCAAACCGACAGTTGCCGAGTCAACCACCATGGGCCCTCGGTACCTGCGGACCAGCAAGCCAGGCGGTGAGCTTGCTTTCCACTGCCATTTTCGTACCCGGTGACATGAGCGCCGCAGCATGCGGTGTACTCGAGGCGCCGGTAATTGGCGTGCCGGCAAACACGACCCGGCTTTCCCCGGACGCCTTGGTCATCGATCCATGAACCGCCCTCCGGCGTGCTGCTGTGGGGGGAATCAAAGTAGCTGTTCACCGAGTTCACTACAGTCCATTTCGTCAGCCGCGGTAACGACCCATCCCACCCGTTCGTCTGGACCAAACGCGCGACAGACCACTAGCCGTCGAGTAAGTCGTTTACCTTTGCTTGTTCCGCAGGACGGGCGTCGCCTCGCCTAACTCGTCGCCGAGGTTCCACCATAATTCGTCGGCGATGTTTCGGCGCAGCCAACAAGCGGGATCGAGGCGCCCAAGCCGACGACTGTCCTTATGGCGATCTGCGCGAGAGCCGGAACCACCGATGCACAAGGCCTCGGCGCTACTCCGTGGGGGTTAGAAGTACGCCAGGCCAAACATGCTTATCAAACGCAACTCGGAGCGCTACGGTGGCTGGGTGGAGCGCGCACCGCATGTTCCGGGCACATCAGTGGCTTACCTAGCGAATCAGCCTCGGCCTGCAGTTTAATCTGAACCCACTCGGTGCTTGCTCGCCGGTCCGACAAGTTCATTTTAATGCGCTTGCGCAACGCGGATTGACGGCTCCTTCCCTGTCCTGCCGTGTCAGCGTCGGTGAACTCACGATCGCGCTAGCTGATCCTGGGGGTGTGATTTCGGCACGTGGTTGCCTTGTCGCCCGGCCGATCCGGGCGCGTTCCTAGTCTCCCTAGGGCCGGCCACGCTAGTTGTTCTAGTGGGGCGACAAGCGTCTGCCCTACCCGCGCCGCCTCTTCGGCCACTACTAACGACTTGGCCGTTGGGCACCAACTTGACAGTCGCAGGGTCGGTCGGAGGCCAATTGGGTGATGAGGGGCGATCCTTAATGCCTTGGCACCTCGCCTATGCCACCATGATCTCCAATATGTCCGTCTTCGAGGGACGGAGTTGGAATTGGTGGGTCTGCGGGAGGTGACACTCTCTGAGCTCTCGATTGACCATACTGTCGAGGTTGAGGCACTCACCGGGATAGCGCGGTTGACCGTTCCGCTGTCGATGAGCCCGGGCCGGTCGATGTTCACTCCGGATCTGGCGCTTGTGCACGCTACGCCCGGCCGTAACTCCCCGTTTGGGGTCGGGTGGGGCCTCGCTGGACTTCCCGCGATCGGCCTAGACACCCGTCGAGGGCTGCCTGACTATTCACCCACGACTGATCGCTATCTTTATGCGGGTGGGGATCGCTTGGTGCCTTACCGCACGCGCCAAGGAGCGTCGTGGCCGGCCGTCATATCCCAACACGGGAACTTCACCATTGAGCGCTTCAGACCCGCCGTGGAACGTTCGTTCGAGAGATTCGAGAAGTGGACGCGAAGGACGACTGGACGAACACACTGGGTGGTACGAGCACGCAACGGCGTGATCTCGCTATTCGGACAGGCTGCCGACAACTCGACGCGGATCGCCGATCCAGCCGACCCCGATAGACGTGTCTTCCAATGGCTTCTCGAAGCGCAGTACGACCCCAAGGGAAACGCCATCGTCTATCAGTACAAGAAGGAAAATGCGGACGGCGTCGACACCACCTCGGCGTTCGAATCTCCTCGGGCTCGCACTGGGGACGCGCCGTCCCAGCGGTACATCAAGCGGATTCTGTACGGCAACAGCACCCCGATGGGTCATCGGGCGCTCGTCGACCCGGCGAACGAATGGCGATTCGAGGCGGTTTTCGACTATGGCGAGCACGCGCAGGCGGCGGTCCCGACGCCGGGCGAGGTGCTGGACGATGCTATTTGGGACGTTCGGCTCGATCCTTTCTCTACTTGCTTGCCAGGCTTCGATTTGCGCACTTATCGTCTCTGTCGCAGGGTGTTGATGTTCCACCGGTTCCCCGAGCTCGGCGCGACGCCGTGCCTGGTGAATGCCTTCGAGCTTTCCTACGACGAGCATCCGGCGGGCTCGATGCTTCGTCAGATCCGACGGCGAGGCTATCGCCGGGATCTCACCTCGGGTGTCAGCGAAGATCGGGCGGTTCCTCCGCTAACGATGGTCTACGGCACAAACGAACCGGCACGGTCGTTCGAGGTCTGCGACGGTGTCACCGACCTTCCGTCCGGACTCAGCGGTCGGGAGTACCAATGGGTCGACCTGCGCAACGAAGGAGTCCCCGGCTTTTTGCATCGCAATCAGGGCTGCTGGTACTACAAGGAGAATTTGGGCGAAGGCCGGTTCGGGCCCTTGGTCGCGGTGGACGAATTGCCCGCGGCGATCTCTGAGAGCTTCGAGTTCGACGACCTCGAAGGCGACGGCAACCTACACCTTGTGTCGATCGAGGGCCGGGAAGCTGGACACTTCCGCCGTGACAGGGCGACCCATGAGTGGGAGGGGTTCAGGTCACTGAATGGGCTCCCGCGCATCGACTTGGTCAACGCGCGAGTTCAACGGATCGACCTCAACGGCGACGGGCATGCCGACCTCCTCATCGACCACCTGGACCGCCTCGTCTGGTACCCGTCATTGGGCGCGGACGGCTTCGCCGAGCCCAGGGAGCTCACGAAGCCTGACGCTGGTGCAGGTGGCGCGCCCACATTGACGCAGGACAGCCGCATGCGGACGTTCTTCCTCGACATGACTGGTGACGGCGCGTTGGACTTCGTCCGCGTCGACAACGGCAGAGTCGAGTACTGGCCCCACCTCGGGGACGGAAAGTTCGGCGCTGGCATCGTCATGGAGGGCGCTCCTCAGATCGACGGCTTCTACGAGATGGACGGAGCTCGGATTCGCTTCGTCGACCTCGACGGCAGTGGGACGGCCGATCTCCTGTACATCGGCAACGGCGAGGTGCGCTGTTGGAGCAACCAGAGCGGCAATTCCTTCGGCCCGATGGTGCGAATTGCCGGCCTCCCCTACATCGACCGCGCAAGTGCTGTGCACATCTTGGATTTTCTCGGTGACGGCGGTCGCTGCGTGGTCTGGTCGACTCCGCTCGCGTCGCACGAGGGCCACGCGATCAGTTACCTCCGGCTCTGCAGCTCGACGCCATCGCGCGCCCTGCTGTCGGTCAGCAACGGTGTCGGCCGCGAAGCCCGGCTCGAATACCGGAGCTCCGCACGTGAGTACCTCCGCGACAAGTCGTCGATGGAGCCGTGGCAGACGCTTATGCCCTATCACCACTCCGTCGTGACTCGATTCGAGGGGTTCGACCGTGTCCTCGGTGCCTCGATGGTGACCCGCTACCAGTACCGAGATGGATACTTCGATGACCGCGAGCGCCGTTTCGGCGGGTTCGGTTTGGTCACGTCGTTCGACTCCGACGCCATCCAAGCAGCTGGCGCGGCCGCCATTGAGGAGTCCGCTCCTCCGGCCGTCGTGCGCAGCTGGCATCACACGGGCGCCCCATTGGACCCCGGGCTGAGCGGGCTCTTCTATCGGGGTGACGCCAGCGCCGCGCACGTCGGTGTGCCGAGGGTGGAGGCCACCACGGAGCTGACGACGGCGGAGCAGATGGACGCGGACCGTGCGCTCGCGGGCATGCCTATTCGGCAGGAGATCTACTCGACCCGACCGGACGGAACCCGGGAGACACATCCTCTCCGCACTGTCGAGTTTGGCTACCGGGTCCGCCACCTCCAGTCGTCCCCGGACCGTAGCCAGCCGGTGTACACGTTCGCGCAGTGCGAGCTACTGAGCTACGAGTACGAAGGAGACGCCACCGACCCGCGAGTCGCGCACGAGTTCGTGCTCCACACCGACGATTTCGGAAATGTCAACACCCGATTGTCGCTCGGCTACCCGCGACGTCCGGTTGGCCCTGCTCCGAACCCGGAACAGAGTGATCTGTTCGCCGAGCTCCACCTGCGGCAGCACGTGAACTTCGACGACGCCGACCGATTCGAGGTCGGTATCGAGCAACAGGACCGTCGTTATGAGCTGACGGGGCTGGTGCGGCCCGCGGCCGGCGTCTTCCGGTGGAGCGACGTGGCCGGACAGTGCGCCACGGCACTGGCCAACACGATCGACTTCCACGAGGTTGCCGCCGGTTCCAGCCCCCAGGCCCGGCTGCTCGCCTGGAACCGCAACGTCTACTGGGATGACCAGCTCACCGCAGCGCTGCCCGGTGGCCGAGTGGGATCGACGACGCTGCTGCACCATGTCGAGCGGGCGATGCTCCCGGAGTCGGCGGTCGCCGGCTCGTTCGGCGGGCGGATCACCGGCCAGATGCTCACGGTCGAAGGGCGCTATCTTTCGGCCGACGGGCATTGGTGGGCCGAGGCCACCACCTACCGCTACGCAGAGCGGCCGCGGTTCCATCGGCTGATCCAAGAGTCCGACCCCGGCGGCAGCAGGCAGGTCTTCGCCTTCGACGCCCACGACTTGCTGGTGGTGTCCATCGACGACGCCTTCGGCAACCGGATCGAGAGCACACCCGACTATCAGGTGCTGGCATCCAGCGCGGTCGTCGATGCCAACGGCAACGTCAACGAGGCGCTGTACGACCCCCTCGGCGTCGCCTTTGTGGTCAGCGCGCGAGGACGTCAGCTCGGGGCGGATGGGCAACCGCACCCAGTCGGCTCCGAGCCGCTCTCTAAGTACGTTCACCGCGGAGACCATGCCGTCGGGGACGTCCTTGCCGATCCTGCACGATTCGTCCAGGGTGCCAGCCGGTTCACGATGCACGACCCGGAGGCGTTCCAGCGAGGGGACGGACCACCGTGCACCCTCGTGCTGGAACGAGAGCAACTGGTCTACGACGGCGAGGGTGGCGGCCCGGTTGCCACCGGGCGGATCGCCATGGCTATTACCTACAGCGACGGGTTCTCCCGGCCGGTGCAGACAAAACGTCGGGTTGACGGCGGGCCGGCCATTCAGCGCGGGGCCAACGGAGCGGTAGTCGTCGGCGCCGGCGGCGAGCCCATGCTTTCCGTCGCAGCGGCACGCTGGCTGACCAGCGGCCACGACGTCATCAACAACAAGGGATGGATTGTCCGTAGCTACGAGCCGCTGTTCTCGACGGTCCCGGCGTTCGAGGCCGACGCGGAGCTGCGCTCCTACGGGGTGGCCACGCTAACCCGCTACGACGCGGTTGGTCGCGTGATCCGCCGCGATCTTCCCAACGGCACCGTCGTCACCAACATGTACAGCTCCTGGTGCACGCACCACTCGGACGCTGTCGACAATGTCGTCGGATCGGCCTACGAGACCGCGCGGAGCGCGTTGCCTCCCGGCGACCCTGAACGCAACGCGCTGACCATGGCGCAGGCCCTCGCCCGCACCCCGACGATCGTCGAGATAGACGTACTAGGGCGCACCACGACGCTGCGCGAAACTGGGCCGGGCGGGGTAGAGCGAGTGACCGTGACCAAGCTCGGAGCGCGGGGACTGACCGAGCAGGTGACCGATCCTCGCGGCCTTGTCATGTTTACCTATCGGCACGACATGCTGGGGCGAGTGCTGTCCGAAGACTCACCCGACAGTGGTCAGCGGTGGAACCTTTACGACGTCCACGGCCGTCTCATCCGTCGATGGGATGGACGCGGGGCCGACTTCGAGCACGCGTACGACGTGAACGGCCGGCGGACCTCAACCCGCCTGCGCAGGCCCAACGGATTCGATGCGGTCATCGAGCGGACCGTTTACGGTGACAATCCGCTGGTCGAACAGGCTGACCTCAGGAACGTCCGCGGGCGGGTAATCGAGCAGTACGACAATGCCGGTTTGCTGACGCACGAACTCTACCACCTGGACGGCCAGGTTCGGTCCAGTGGTCGACGGCTGCGCGACGCCCCCGACGCTCACCGCATCATCGCCGACTGGTCGACCCTGGGTGCGGTCTCTCTTGGAGGCACTGTCCACCGGACAGAAACTCACTACGACGCACTCGGACGGCCAGCCAGTCGTTTCCTCCCAGACGGGACCACCCGAGACTACGACTACACGGCTGCCGGCCATCTCGGCGAGGTGCGGCTAACGACGGCTGATGGGCAGCTCAACCAATCGGTCATCGCCACTGCGATCCAAGCAAACGCACGCGGCCAGCGAACGCTGGTTCACCTAGGCAACGGCATGGAAACCAGCTACGACTTCGACGCCGAAATGTTCCGCTTGACACACTTTGCAACTCAGATGAGCACCGGTACCGGAAGTCGCACGTATCTCGATGTCGATATCACCTACGACCCCGTGGGCAACGTCACCAGGTTGGTCGACCACGCGCAAGAACCCGCCGCACCCACCCCACTCATCCAGGGCCTGAGCACGAGCTCGGCATCGGAGTACACCTACGACGCCTTCTACCAGCTGGTGGAAGCGACCGGCCGAGTCCACCAGGGGCTACTGCAGCACGACTACCGGTCGGGCCTGTCTGCGCCGGATGCGATCAAGGGAACGCGTCACCTATCTCTCAACAATGGCGCCGCCGTCGAGCGCTACCGACGCACCTACGGCTACGACCTGGCCGGCAACATCACTCGCATCCAGCACCTAGGTGCGACGAACAGCTGGACGACGGACATGTCGGTTTCGCCCACTTCCAACCGATCAGTGCCGAGCCGAGGGCTCGACGGCACACCGACCGTCAACCCTGAGCTGTCGTTCGACGCCAACGGCAACACGACGGTTATGCCCCACCTGCGGTGGATGGAGTGGGACCACGACAACAACCTCACGCGGGCCGTGATCATCGACCGCACCGCGACGGGCGAACCCGACGACGCGGAGTACTACGTCTACGGAGCCGACGGCCGGCGAGTTCGCCGCATCACCGAGCGGCTCGTCACCGGGCAGGTGACGACGACCGAGATCACATATCTCGACGGGTGCGAGATCAAGCGCATCCGACGCGGGAACAACACCTCGCTGCTGCGCCAGACGTCACACGTTGCTGACGGTTCGCTACGACTCGCCACCATCTATCAGTGGACGGTCGACCAGACCGGGCTGGAGACCAGTACCGTCGGCACTCCGATAGTCCACTACGTCGTCGGCAACCACCTCGGATCAATCTCCCTCGAGCTCGACGACGCCGGCGGACTCATAACCTACGAGGAGTACTTCCCCTACGGGGGGACGAGCTTCATCGCCGGCCGGAGCGCCAGGGATTCGAGGTTGAAGGACAACCGCTACAGCGGGCAGATTTGCGACGACGCCACCGGCTTCTACTGCTACGACTTTCGCTACTACGCGCCCTTCATCGGCGGTTGGCTCAGTCCCGACCCTATTGGTCCCGCCGACGGGTTCAACCTTTACCGTTTCGTTCGCAACAACCCCATCACGTTCGTCGACTTCAACGGGCTGCAAACGGACTTCGCACACCCGGTGGTCGGCTTCAAGCGCCAGAAATCGGTCCCGACCAAGCGCCCTCTACCCCTCACACAGCGCACCGAGGCCGCCTATAAGGAGGTCAGCGAATATGTCTCGAAAGAACGCATCAAGGGCGCCGTGGTCTGGAACCCAGCAGAGGGCAACTGGTCCGTCCTCGACGGTCCACTGCCTGAGGGGGTGCTGACCGGCGCGGACCTGTTCCCCGTCGGGGGAAGCGAGGGCTCGGGAAGTAAGCCCGGAATAGGTCAGGGCCACGGCAAAGAATCCAAGGGGACGGCCAAGGACAAACCCGGCGAAGGCGACGGTGACAACACTGGCACTGCGGACGGCAGCGGGGGCGAGGGCGCGAAGCGCACCGAGGCGAAGAAGGACGAGAAGCGAGGCACGGGAGGGTCCGGCGAGAAGGGTTCGGAGGACGGCAAGTCACCGGGTGGTGGGCAGCCCGACGGGGCCCAGCCCAGCAAAGAGGGCAAATCCGACGACAAAGGACCCTCGACCAAAGCGTCCGGCTCGCACGAAGAGGAGGGCGGGGCCGACCCAGGCAACGACACCGATCCCGGCACAACGGGCGCGTTTGGTGGCGACCCCCGTGGTGAGCCAGGGGCGGAAGGTGGCAGCGGCGTCCGTCCGGACGGTGTCAGCGGCAGTACGGCCGGGGCCACAGACCCCGGAGGCTCGGGTGACGCAGGTCGCAGCCCCGAGGGACGCGAGGGGGGCGAACCCGAGGGCGAGCGCGGCGGCCTGCGCGGTGGTACTGGCTGGCTCACTCTGCCCACCTGGCTCGCGGACCCGCTCAACGACATCGCCGATGTCGCCGCCGCCGTAGTCGACCATGTCCAGGTCGGCCTCGACATCATCGGGCTGATCCCAGGTCTCGGCGAGATCGCCGATGGGCTTAACGGCCTCATTTCATTGGCCCGCGGCGACTATGCAGGTGCTGCGCTCAGCTTTGCGGCGATGATCCCCCTCGCGGGATGGGCGGCGACCGCAGGCAAATTCGGAAGGCGCGCAGTGAAGGCGGCTAGCCAGGCCGGCGACGTTGCGGCCGTCATCACTAAGTATGGCGACGAGGCGGCGAGCCTGGTTACCACAGCCACCAAACACGTTGACGAGGCTGCTCAGATCGCAACCAAGAGCGCTGACGAGCTGGCGAGTGCGGCTAACGAAGGCCGCACGCTGTACAGGGGCATGACCGAAACAGCGATGGGTACTCCTCAAGTTGGTTCTTCAGCTCGCCAGCTCGGCGTTCGATCAGGTCCAGGGCCGGGAACGGATATCCCGGTCGTCGGTGGGTCCGTCAAACCCGGCACCGGCGGAATGTCCGTGTCTCCAGACACACCCGCTAATCTTCCACCCCACCGACGACCACCAGAATTGGGCGGTACAGGCAAAGACCCTGTGTGGAAGATCGAGGAAAGTGAGCTCGGGACTGAGCTTCGGTTCAACCAGGACAGCCCAACGCACGGACTGATCGAGCCAGCGTACGAAATGACGCTAGATGCCTACAACAACGCTTTGGCTAGCCTCCAAAGCCTATGGAAGAAGCTATGAACGGGCCTGCGCTGCGTGATGCACTTCTAGCAGCCGCGAAGGTGGACCTACGACGTCTCCTTGATGTCCTAAGGGACTTCCAAGCGATCGGCGGTACGCGCGACGACGCCTACCAAGCACTGGAGTCAATACGCGAACGGGCCGACGAAGCGGTCGAGGACGTGATTCTCGAGGCCATGGACTTCGTCGTCGGCTTCTGCGCACCTGACGCGCGTATCTGGCCCGACTAATGAGGGAGAACATTATGGACAAGCAGGAGTTGCTGTATTTGGAGAAGCACTCACAACTCAGCGTCAATGAGCTACTCGCTTTGGATGCCCGTCGCGCGGAGCCAGCTATCATCCGGCTCCAGGACCGCATCACCAAATCTGCCGTCCAGCGTCTCGACGCGAACTCCGGCCAATTGCGCGAGATCATGAGCACGCGCCGTCTGAACATCGCTGGCTCGACTCCAGCGACCTCCCTTCGTGACGCCACGATCGACGCACTGCGAGTAGCCATCCAGGAAGAAGCCGAGCTTGGTCAGAATGAGGACACGCTCAACGAACTCCACCAACTCGAAGAGTCGATCGAACGACCGTCCGCGATCGGACCTAGTTCTGATGTCTCGATCGGCGACCTGCTGCGACTCGACGAGCCGATCGCCTTCCATCCGGAATTTGCCCGAGATCTGGCGGCCGCGAGGCTTTACCTGGTCAGCGATGCAATGGGCTTGCCTGACAACGTCGCCACTGTGCTGGTCGAACGGGTGGGGTCGGTGTACGAGCTGACCGACGACCGGCTCAGGGCCTTGGTCGAGGACGGCTCATTTTCGGCAGACGAGGCTCGAAAAGCAGGGTTGGGGGCAGCGATGTTCAACCTGCTAGATGACCGTCCCGAACTGGTCAGGGCCGCCAAGGCTCGTGTCGCCGATATCGAAGAACTCGCCGGAATGGGACGTGACGACTGGGTACGTCTCATCCAGGAGAGTCGAACAATTCCTCCGGGCGGCATCGACCCTGAAGAGTATGCGGTTCTTTTGGCGCACAAGGTCGAGCGCGTTTTCCCCACCGAGACGCTCCACAAGCGGCTGCGCGAGACAGACGTAGCGGCGATCGTTGCTGACAACTCCGCGTTGCACGCGATGCGCGACCAAAACCCGGGCGTGGGGATCATCGGCGTCCGCGATTTCAGCTCGCTGGACGACTCGTCCTTCAGCGAGGACGAAGTTGCGACTCTCAAGGCCCACTTCGAGAACACGGTTGGCGTCGCTAATCGATATGCCGGCATGCGCCTGGCCTCGGTCTTCGATGACCGCCGGCTCAGCGATTCCGACCGCGAGGGCGAGGTGTCACGCCGGATCGAGCTTGCCAACGGCTTTCTCGCCGACAACCCCGGTGCGCTCGGCGCCGACCTCACACACGGCAGCGACGACATTGCGCGGTTGTCATTCGGCGCGGCGGCGGACGACGACGACAGAGCAATGATGCTCGCCAATGCCCGCGTCTATCAACGAGCCTTGGCCGTGACTGACGACATCGACACGGCCGAGAAGCTGGTGGCTGGGGGATTCCGCTCCGCATTAACGTTGGCGATGACCCGTTCGGAGTTGATCGTCGCCAAGACCGGCCTGCCCGCGGCCGACGTCGCCGCCTACAAGGCGAAAGCCGAAGGGATTGCCTCCGGGTTGTCCGCCCACGTGGGATCGATCATCGACATCATCAAGGGCCAGTTTGTCGACTTCGCGGTCGGCAACATGAGCCCGAAGCTGGGTGGCTGGCTCAAGGAGATCCCGGGCTTCGAGGACTTTTTCGGCAACCAAGACTTCTGCGACTGCAAGCACTGCAACTCCATCCTGAGCCCAGCCGCCTACTTCGTCGACTTGATGACGTTCGTCGAGGACCACATCACGGAACCTGTCTTCGCGAGCAAGCCCACGCATCCGTTGACGCTGCGGAAGCGACGCCCTGATCTCTGGAAGCTCGAAGTCACCTGCCACAATTCCCACACGCCCATTCCATACCTCGTCATCGTGAACGAGATTTTGGAGAACCAGATCGCTCTCTCGACCGGCTTCGCCGGCGGGCTCGACGATCGTGTGGCCGTCCGTGCCAGCGTCTACAAGAACACGCTGCAGAACTCGGCAAAGACCTTCGGGCTACCGTTCAATCTCGCCTTCGAGCAGGTCAAGGGCTACCTGCGGCACTTCGAGCAGACCCTGGGTGACGTAGCGTCCGCCGCCAATGTCTCGGGTGACAAACTGGCGAGGGCTCGGCTGCGCCTGCCGGCCAAGGATTTCGACCTGATCGTCACTCCGAACACCAGCCTGCCCTTCCTGATCGCGATGTTTGGCATCCCGTTCACGTTGGTCGGCGGAGCAATTCAGCGCTTCGACGCGCAGCAACTTCTCCCTCCCCTCGCAGTGTCGAGGAGCGAGCTGGCCGATCTGACTGCGACCCATTACGTCACCGCAGACGGTGCCGTCACGGTCAGGGTCAGGGGCAGCAAGCGGAGCGCGCAGAGCGTCCAGAACGACATTGAGCACATCGAGGGGCTGACCCCCGCGGTTCTCGACAGGATGCATCGCTTCGTCCGGCTCTGGCGCGCCACGGGATGGCGGATCGGCGAACTCGACCTGGCGCTGCGCCACGTCCACCAGGCCGCCATGGGGGCAGACCTCGGCCCCGCAGTCGTCGCCGCGATCGCGTGGATCCAGGAGGAGATGGACCGTCGCGCGGTGAGCATTGACGAGTTTCTCGCCTTATGGTCACCGATTCCTCAACTACCCCTCGTCAGGACGGGTCCGGCCACCGACCCGACGATGGGCGTCGGTGCAACCGAGCCCGCACCCAGCAACGTCCAGCTCACGGTGAGCCTTCTCGACCGTCTGTTCAACAAGTCCCGCTTTGTCGACGCTGCGGGGCCTTACCCCCAGCCCGCAACCTCGTTCCTTCACGCCGGCTTGGCGAGCGCGCCGCCCGCGGCGGTCGACCCGAACCTCCATCGTCTTCTCGCCGGTCTCGGCGTCCAGGAGGCCGAGCTGCTGGACCTTGTCAGAGGCCTCGCCCGCCCTCTCGGCATCGACCTAGAGTCGGCAAACGACAACGACAAGCACATTGACCTGACCATCGAGAACCTGACCCTGCTATACCGTCACGCACGGTTGAGCAGGCTGCTCAGAGTTAGCCCGAAGGAACTCTTCGCGCTCGCCGCGTTGGCAACTGAGATTCCGCTGGCGCACGTGCACGGCGCCGCCGACCTCGCCGCGCTGTTCCGGGTGCACTCGTGGTGCAACGCGAGCGGATGGGATCTCGGCGAGCTGGTCGACATCGCCCGCCCAGGCTTGCCCCCGATCATCACAAGTTCCAGCCCTGTCGCCGGCACGGCGGGTGGCGAGACGGTTACCTCGATCGCCAGCAATGGCGGGACGGCACAGAACGCGGAGACAGTGACCTTCGGCGTAAATCCTCACCTGGCCGCCACCATCACCGACTGGAACTCTCAGGTGCAGAACGTCATTGCCTTCCCTTCCGACGCATTCGGCGTCGAGGACATCGGCGGACAGCACCTGTCTCTCCGCCCGGCGGCGGGCACAGGAGCCGACTCCCAGCTGGAGGTCGCCGCCGACTCCACGGCGATCTTCACGCCCGCGCCACCCGTGACAGCACGCGGAGCGACCCACCCTTCGCCGGCAGCGGCCGGGGACCTGCGGGATGCCGCGGTCGTCGCCCAGGAGTTCGTCGACAGCGTCGCCGAGTCGGGCGTAATCGTATTTGCCGACACGGTGTTCGCGGAAATAGCGCCGACCGCTCCGTCGGTCACCAGCCGTACGCCGTTCGCACCGCTCACAGGCGGCGAGTCGGTCACCTACACGCCGGTGCGCAGTGGACGAAGTGAGCCGACCGAGACAGTCACGTTCGCGGCCGCGACTACGGTCGACGCTGCGGTGCTCGACTGGAATGGCCAAGCCACCGCAACGCGAGCATTCCGTTCCGCCAGCACCGGGGTGGAAGACCCGGACGGCAACTATCTCTCCCTGGTGCTGCGGGCAGCTACTGGTAGCACCGCCAAGATCGTCATCGACATGGATTCAACGAACATTTTTGCCGCTGCAGTGCCCCAGACCACAACCGGTGCAGAGATCACCGACGCTCAGTCCCGCGCGATCGTGGCGGCCAACCCGGCCCTGGTTGTGCCCGCTGACTCCCAGTCGGGCTACCGCGTGGGGGCAGGAGTGGACCCGACGACGACGCCGCTCACCCTTCCGGCAGGGGTGCCGACGTCTCTCGCTGGAGCGATCAAGGACGTCATTCTCGGCCATCACAGCTCGGCCATCTTGGGGTCGATGCTGCCGATCGCCCTAGGTGTGGGCGTTGATCACCTCGACGCCCTCGTCCAGGTGCTTGGGGTGGACCTCGGTAACGACGTCTACTTCGTCGATCTACTCGGCGACACCACCGCACCCTCCGCGACGGCTGACCTGATCAGACGGCTCTGTCGGGTCGCGACAGTCTTCGGCGACCCCACGGTATTCACGCCGGAGCGGATCCGGTTCATCGGTGACAACCAGGCGATCTTCGGGATCGCCGACTTCGACGCGATCACGACCGCGTCCGCCCGTCAGCTCGCCGGTTTGCGGGAGATCGTCATCGACCGCGTCCTCAATGAGGACGACGCGCCGGATCTCGAAGCGGTCCTGGCAGCGTTTCACCCAGTGCACCGGTTCGCGAACGCCGACCAGACGGAGCTGGCCAAGCTCCTTCGTTGCGGCACGGCGCTATCGCAGTCCCTCCAGGTCAACACGCAACTCAGCGCTACCGCGATAGATGCGGTTCGGGAGCTGATCCGTGCCTCTTCCTTCGTCCAGATGCTGCGCATTGGCGCCGATGTGCTGACCCTTGCCCTCTCAAGCGACTACGACGAGCTCGCCAGCGCGGGCGATGCGATCCAGTCCGCAATCCGCGCGTCCTTCGAGGACGAGGACCTTTGGTCGACCACAATCGAGCCGATCGAGAACGCGTTGTTGTCACGCCGGCGCGACGGGCTGGTCAACTACCTCGTTAACGGTGGATCCAGGATCTTCAACGAGGTCGACGACCTCTACCACTACTTTCTGCTCGACGTCGAGGTCGAGGGTTGTATGCGCACCTCACGTGTCGCGGCGGCGATCGACAGCGTCCAGCTATACGTCCACCGATGCGCCCGCAACTTGGAAGGGACCTTGGCATCGGACCCCAACCCGATCCAGGTGCCACCTGAGTCGGTCATCGACGACGAGTGGGCGTGGCGAAAGAACTATCGGGTGTGGGAGGCGAACCGCAAGGTCTTCCTGTACCCCGAGAACTACATCGAGCCCGAGCTCCGGGACGACAAGACGCCGTTATTCGTCGAACTCGAGGAGGACCTACTCTCGCGGGAGGTCACCGACGAGGCGATCATCGAGGCGTACGGCAAGTACCTGCGCGGCTTTGATGAGGTCGCTCACTTGACCATCTGTGGCTCCTACCACGAGGTCGACGAAGACAGCGAGGTCGACGTCCTGCACCTCTTCGGCGTTACGCAGGACGACCCCCCGGTCTTCTACTACCGCCGAGTGGAGAACGTGCACTTCGGTATCGGCGACGCAGCGAAGGCCACTCACTGGGGAAACTGGGAGTCCCTCAACATCCAGGTCCCAGTGCGCAAGATCGCGCCCGTAGTGCACAACAGCCAGCTGTTCGTCTTCTGGATCCGGTACGTCACCAAAGCGCAGAACTCGGTGAAGGACGGGGCGAGCAAGTTCACCGGCTACCAGCACACAGCGTATGTCGATTTCAGCCGCCGGGAGGTAGACGGACGCTGGACGACGCCCCAGAAGCTGCGCCTCGACGAGAGTCCGTTCGTGGCCAACAGCTTCCCTGAGTCCTACAAAGACAACGGCGTGGTGCTCGATCCCATCGTGCCGAAGGACACCTCAAAGCAGGAGATCATCTGGTTCGAGTTCACTTTCTACTCGAACTTCGAGCCACTGTACGACGACGTGCCCCACGAGATCCCAAGAGACGACTACACTCTCGAAGGTTTCCAGTGGGACCAGCTCTACCCAGCGTCCGGCGAGCAGATGGCGATCCGTGGCGTCAACTTTCAGTTGTGGTCGCCCGTCGACCTCTACCGGTTCAAGATCGGCAAACAGTACGAGTACACCGGTTCATCAAGCGAAGAGGGTGTGCCGTGGTTGAACCCCGGGCTCTTCATCCTCATCTGGGCTCTCAGCGGCGGGAACTTCGACCTCACCTCACTGCTGCCGTCCGAGCTCGTATGGTCCCGTCTGATCAGCAACGGAACGCGCCGCGAGCTGCACTCGGCACCGTCAGGCCTGCCCTGCTTCGACACCTACACCTACGCGACGCTCCTGCTCGACGAGACACGACCTGCGTTCTACACGCAGAAGCTCGCCGCGACCGACCCGACCGGCAGTCCGGGGGCGTGGACCGGACCGCAGTGGGACGAAGTCATCACCGATTACCTCCAAGACAGGTTCAAGGTCAACCGGATTGGCGACGCACCGAGCGACGTAAGTCTCGACGTCGTGAACGGGTCCGTCGGGGACGTGATCATCCAAACCCGGCGAGACGCCTTCTACCTACAGCACGGAGCGCGCGCCGACGGCAGGTACCACCTGCGGCGTCTCAACACCAGCGTCAGCGAGAACATCGCCGACGTGCTGTTCAACCAGGGCCTGGAAGCCTTGCTGGAGACGAAGACGCAGTTCGGTTTCGCAGAAGCTCCCACCGGTCTCAACCTGGACCCCCAGAAGGTCTTCGACGCCTCCAAGACGGCAGAGCTCGACTTCGATGGGCCGACCGGGAGCTATCTCAGGGAGATATTTTTCCACATCCCGTTTCTCATTGCGGACCACTTCAACAGCCAAGGGCGCTTCGCTGAAGCCCAACGCTGGTATCACTACGTCTTCGACCCGACTGCCTCGGAGACGATCACCAAGATCCCTGCCGGCCTGACGGCCGAGGAGCGCCAGCGACGTGAGCTCGACCGCAACTGGCGGTACCGCGAGTTCCGCAACCTCTCGCTCGACACTTTGCGAGCGCAGCTGACAAACGCCGCCGCGATCGAGCAGTACAAGCGCGACCCGTTCAACCCTCACGCGATCGCCCGCCTGCGGATCAGCGCGTACCAGAAGGCGATTGTGATGAAGTACATCGACAACCTTCTGGACTGGGGCGATGAGCTGTTCATCAGGGCATTCGCCGAGCTCAACCCGGAGCTGCTGCGTGAGGCCACCTTCACATACATCTCGGCGCGCGAGCTCCTAGGCGACCGCCCAGCCCAACTTGGCGACTGCGGAGAGGGAAGGGTCATACCGAAGACCTATTCAGTGATCAAGAAGATGCTGGTCGACGATTCTGAGTTCCTGATGGAGATCGAGTCCATCATGTCCACCGGCGTCCGGACGTTCTCACCGTTGTTCGGGTCGAATCTGGTAGCCGTCGACTCGCGGCTGGCCTCGCGCACCACCAAGGCCGTTTACCGCGGTACGAAGACCTCTTCAGTCGAGGCCGCGGCGTCTGGCGCCTTCGACTCGGCCGCTGCGGCGGCCCGTCCCGGCGCCAGCCGTCGGGAACTCCTTACGTCAGCCCTCGCCAGCGCCCCCGTCCAGGTGCGCAACGTGGTCGGCCGCTTCACAGTCGCCGATAGCTTTATCATTCACCAGGCCCCAACGAAGAACCGCGTGACGGTTCCCGGGATCGTGACGAACGGCTCTTTCTACGATAAGGTCAAGTGGCTGCCCGGTTGGGGTGTGTCGCTCGGCCGCCAGATCAGTCCCGTGTTCTGCGTCCCCGCCAACAACCGGATCGGAGAGTACTGGGACCGGGTCGAGGAACGTCTGTACAAGATCCGTCACTGCCAGGACATCAACGGGGTCTTCCGACTGCTACCGCTCTTCGCGCCCGAGCTCGACCCGGGGCTACTAGTGGGCGGTGCGGCCGCAGGCGTCAGCCTCGAGGAGCTCCTGGCTTCCGCCAGCGGGGCGCTACCGCCCTATCGGTACCGCTACCTCGTGGATAAGGCGAGGGCGTACGCCTCGACCGTTCAAGGGTTTGGGGCCGCGCTCCTCTCCGCATTGGAGAAGCGAGATGCTGAAGATCTCAACAAGCTGCGCAACATCCACCAGAAGAACGTCTTGTCGCTACTGACCGAGGTGCGCAAGAACGAGGTCAAGGTCGCCGAGGAAGCGATCGAGGTCGTCGCCCGACGCGAAGCGGCTGCGCAGTACCGCAAACAGTTCTACGAAGAGCTACTCTCCACGGGACTTACCGGCGCGGAGCTCACGCAGACCGGCGCGCAACTGACGTCGATGGGCGTGAGGGCGACGCAGACCGCCCTCGCCGTCGCTGCTGGCATCACCTACCTGTTGCCGCAGGTCGGATCGCCGTTCTCCATGAAGTACGGCGGTCAGGAGGTGGGAAACAGTCTCAAGAACTGGTCCGCTGCCATGGGGATCATCGGGCAGGCGGCCGATATCACGGCAGCCATCGCCGGGCTCGCAGCCGGGTTCGAACGCCGTGCCGAAGGTTGGGAGCACCAGCGCAAGCTTGCCGAGCATGACGTGAAGGTGATCGAGAAGGACCTAGTTATCGCAAATCTTCGGCGTGACATGGCGAGCCGCGCGTTGCAGATGCACGAGCAAGCCATCGCCCAGCAGGACGAGGTGATGGACTTCTTCGCGCACAAGTTCAGCAATTTCGGCCTTTATACGTATCTATCCCGGACTCTTCAACAGCTACACCGTGCCGCGTACGAGGATGCGCTTGTGATGGCGCGGCTGGCGGAGAGGGCGTATCGCTTCGAACGCCAGGGCGACAGCTCGACGTTCGTCGGCGGCGAATGGGATGCATCACGCTCGGGGCTCTTGGCGGGCGAACGGCTGGTCGTCGGGCTGAACAACATGGACCGCCGTTACGTCGAGTCGAGCAGACGTCAGGCCGAGATCAACCAGAGCTTCTCACTGTCACAGATTGCACCATCCGCACTGATCGACCTCAAAGAGTCCGCAAGCTGCAGGTTCTCGATCCCAGAGTTCTACTTCGACCTCTACTACCCGGGTCAGTACAGACGCCAGATCCGTGGGGTTCGCTTGACAATTCCCTGCATCACCGGCCCCTACACTAACGTCAGCGCCAGGCTGACCCTCGAGCGTAGCTTCATACGCAAGGAGGCGGTGCTCGGGGCGGCCGCGCTCCACGAGGTTCCCGTGCTCGGCTCGGCGTCGGTGGCTACAAGCACGGGTCAGGGCGACGCTGGCATCTTCGAGTTCTCGTTCCGAGACGATAGGTACCTGCCTTTCGAAGGAGCCGGAGCGGTCACCGAGTGGCTGCTCGAGCTACCAGCCGGGTTCCGACCGTTCGACTACCACAGCATCAACGACATCATCGTGAACATTAGTTATGTCGCCGATGAGGATGGGGGTCTCCGACAGGATGTAGAGAGGGGAAACGCCGCGCTTGAGGGAGCCTTGCTTAACTACCTGACCGATAATACCCTCACGCGGGTGTTTAGCCTGAGGCAGGAGTACTCGACTGCATTTAACCGTCTGATCAGTACGCCGGCAGGAACAGTCGCGACGTTTGACATCGAGGACCGGCACTTTCCCTTGTTTCTACAGCGTCGAACACTGCAGGTGGCCGGCGCCGCTATGGTGATCGTCCCGACCGACCGTGCCAATGTGGGATCACTGCAGATCTCCATCAACGGCACCCCAGCCACGGGATTCTCCACCCCGAGTGATCCGGCCACCCTCGGCGACCAGTTCGGAGGGCTTCCGTCCATCGCCGTTGATGCCGGCGTGGCAGGCGGGCTGAAAGCAACTCACTCACTCGTCGTCGATGATGCGGGAACTTTGGCCGATCCCGCCGGAAGGGCAGCGTTCGCACCGGACGCGCTCCGAGACATCCTCTTAGTTATCGAGTATGGACTCTAATCGAGCCGGTCGTGCGCCATCAGTGAATTGTCGAGCTAGTCGGTTCTGGCCAAGATTCCGCGATGCTGGCTCGTGCTGTCGTGAGGCGAGCTGACGGAGCCGGCGGCACCCGTGAGTACGTGGACTTTTTGAGCCGGCGTGGGGCGCAGTACTCGGGGGCCCGGGCTGACCGAAGACGTCGCCCGGATCGTGGGCGACCTTGGCCAGTGGAACCGGCACCCAGGGACGCATGGCGAGCGAATCGCACACCGACGGAAGGAGCATCGTAAGGATCAATGAAGGCGCGCCCACTGAGGTCGCCACCGCCGCACCACGAAAGATCGACGCTGACCCTGGCAGCACACCAGTACGACATGCGACCTATTGCACATGATTGCTCTGCAACGCCACGAATCGGTTCGTGCGCGTCCTCTGCTTGTGCGGTACGGTCAACCAATCAACGCCTTGAGGAGGTATTGGTGACTGGTGCGGGCGACTTCGTGAAGGCAGTACGAGACCAGACAGGGTACTGGCTCAATTATCCACCTGCTCAGCCACTTAAGCTGGGCGACATCGTCGTGAGGGAATCGGGGGTTTGGATTCCGATTGGCAATGTCGCAGACAGGGGCGTTGTATACGATACGGAAGAAGACGCCAACGCTGCCGGAGCGCCATGGGTGAGTGCATCCGCAACCGGGGTCAACATTGAGTCGTCGATCGGTGCTGCACCAGGAGTCTTTAAATACATCACAGATGGGCAAGTCGGTGCCAAGGTTACGTTTTCCTCCGGGGATAAGTATCTACTTTCGGCTGCCGGTGTTCGGTTCAATCGGGTCAAGAGCATCGATGCGTTCTGGGACGTCGTGCGTGGTGAGTATTCGAGCTGGACTTGGGATTTGCGCCGACGAATCGTCACGTCGGTCGCGATAGCCGAATCAACCACCTTTCTAGCGAGTGGCGAGTCGGCAGCGGCATACGAGCTATCTGCCCAGGCAGGGTTGAACGTCCAGGGAGTCGACCTCGCCACCATCTCTGCCGGCTTCAAGTTGGCCTCTACGTATAACTCATCGGAGACCTTTGCCGGCCTGGCAAATGTTACTCCGCTGTTCAGGCTCCATAGGGTTACCTTCTTTACCGGCAGCCTTGACGCTGCCGCGATCCCCGACAGTGACTCGAAGGCACCGCCCACGGAAGCCACCCGGCTGGTGGAAGATGACACATAAGATCCTAACAACGGCTAAATCGGTAATTTCAAGTGGCCGGCATACCTAGCGAACGTTTCGAGCGGGCATACGCCGATACTGACGTTGCAACTGCAATTGACAGCCCTGCGTTATACGAAGTGTGGCGTGGCTACGCAATGCGCGGTCCTCGTGCGCGTCTGCCGTTGTTGCTGCAACTCGCGGTTGGCGCGAACGCCCGCGACGTTGCCGCCCAACTCCAGCACGTTGCGACCGTAACGCAAACTGCTCCGGTCTTTCAAATCGGTCTAGTTGGAGACTGGTTGCTCGCTCGATGCGATTTGCCGTTCCTGGTTCGGGTACTGCTTCCGCAGACCCGTTGGGGTCGTATGTTGACCGTGGTGGCCTCCCTCACCAACACCGAGTTGGTCGAGTTAATGACTCCCTTTGACGAATTGCTTTCAAGCGATACGCCAATGCGTCAAGCGCTACGAGATGACCGGGGTCAGCGGCCGGCCCCCAACGGACCAGACTCAGGCGAGTCTCGGGTAAGATTTGACCCTCGCGACCAACAGATTGCGAGCTGGTTGTTGCGGCTACTTGCCCGCATGTGGGGCTACGACCCAGATCTCGATTCGGAGAGGGACCTCGCCGCCGGCGACTTGAACCGCGCCTTGTTTCCGACAATGCTGAGCACCAGCCGCTTAGCTCAAGGTTCCACCATCGAGTCAATCAGCCTCGACAGGATCGTTACACCGGCATCGGTTGTATCGGTAGCCATGCCGCGCGCCGGCGGATCGTTCGCAACGGTAAAGGCAGACGCCGTAAAGAGGCTCTTCAACGTTAGTACAACTGATCAAACCTGGGCAATAATAGACGGCGGCATCAATGCCTCCCACCCCGCTTTTCGAAGCGCATCTGGTCAGGATAGTCGCATCGTCGAGACATTCGACCTCACCAAGATAACCGATGATAAACTCCAATTTCTTGCCAGCGGGAAGGGTCCGATAGATCATCTGGTTGACGTCGTTCAGAGTTGCGCGGTTCCCGCTTGGCGAAGCGATAAGGCTACTGGCTACCGGAAACCAGTGACAAGTCATGGAACCCACGTCGCAGGTATCTTGGCCGGGCGGGTTCCAGGCGAATTCGAGGGACTCTGTCCGGAAATGCAGCTTTGGGACTTCCGCGTGCTCAGCGACAACTCTGAGGGCAACGAATCCCGTGTGCTTCTGGCCTTGCGATTTATCCGCCAACTGAATACACGAAATCGTGATCTCATGATCGTGGGCACCAACATGAGTATCTCGCTCGGCTACAACCCCAAGAACCATGCGTGCGGTTGGACGCCTGTATGCGAGGAGGTACGGAATCTGGTTCGGTCAGGGGTGATTGTGGTTGCCGCCGCGGGTAACGCCGGCTATCAGACCAATGCACCGGCGGATGGTCTCGCTGATGGGTCTGGAGCGTCAACTGTGCGGAGTAAAGGCACTGGATTCGGGATGATTAGCGTGACCGATCCAGGAAACACTGAGGAAGCGATTACCGTCGGCTCGACACATCAAGTAGATCCCTACCGCTACGGTACAAGCTACTTTTCAGGCCGGGGGCCAACGGCAGACGGGCGCATCAAACCGGACCTATTGGCACCCGGGGAGCATGTCCTTGGCCCCGTCGGGAGCGTCGGTTACATGTTCCTTGACGGGACGAGTCAGGCCGCACCACACGTATCCGGCGCCGCGGCGATCCTAATCGCCCGATACCCTGAGTTGATCGGGCAGCCTGAACGCATCAAGAAAATTCTGTCCGACACGGCGACAGATCTAGGGAGAGACAGGTACTTCCAGGGTCATGGTTTGGTCGACCTGCTCCGAGCAGTTCAATCCATCTAACCGCGAGAACGTCTTCGGCTCATGACCAGAGGCCAGTCGGTGCGTAGAGGTCATCAGGAGGTAGTGCGCAGATCACACGGAGCGGCGGCGACCTGCTCATCGGCCTTGCCCGATACAGCGGACCACCGGATCCTTCATTTGACCGTGGCTGTTGGGGTACCCTGCACTCTATGGCAGCGAACGAGGTGTATCACGGCTTCGTCCAGACTTTCAGCCGGGCGTTCGGGTCCGGCACTATTACCATTGACGTCGATGGGGCGGCTGAGTCTGTCCCGTTCGTGGCTGAGGTCGTCGCCTCGGGCACCGGTACCCTGCGTTCAGGCGACGAGGTCCGGGTTACCTTCGTCGACGTTAGTAGTCGTCCTCTGACCATTGAGTCTGTCGAGCGAGTGGAACCGGCAACCGCGGAAGTTGCCGATGCGATGACTTCATCTGGCAGTGAACCAGAATTTGTTTTTGAGACCGCGCCAGAACGTCGAGACACTCTTGCGCACTTCTCGAAGGACAAATATATCCAGACGGGAGCTCGATTGACCTTCTAAACTCCTGGAATGGTCATGATCAAGCAGGTTAGGGCAGCAACTTCAGCGTGACACCTACGGATCCAATGGCGGCCGCATCTCGCGCCCTGTTCGACTGAACTAACAAGCTCACACCGATGGCAGCGGTCACTGGTTCAGGGGAGCGCAACCCGGTTCTGACGATCCGCACGCGCTCACCGCTATCACCCTCCGAACGATGCGCCCCGTGCGTCGATTGGAGGGCGGTCTCGGCACTGATGAGGCGGGACGACCCTTGCCAGACATCGACCTTGGTTATGGCTGCTTCACCCCAGGTACGGAGCTGCAATGCGACATCATCAATCGTCCAGAATCCCCCGTCTAACATCGTTGGAAGACTGTAGTGCAGCCAAGCATCGTTGTCGCCATTGCCTTTGATCCGGACGAAATATCCAAACCGCTCAATTGTGAAGCCCACGCTGGTCTCGAGCCATGCCGAGTGCCCGTGAACCCACAGCGCCCGCGTATTCGCTTCCATACGGGCAGCCTTCCACCCGTTGGGGCGTACCACTACCCCTATAGGGCCACGCCTGCTAGGTCGCGCCCTGCCGGTCCATCGCTGCGGGCGTAGGCTCTGAGTGGTCGATTCAATTGGATCTGGCACAGATTCCGTGCTCCGGGTCGGGATGGCAACAAGCTGCCCGCGGGGGCGCGCTTTTCCACCCCAGGACAGCGGCGGCCAGTAGGTTCCACCCGGCGTCGACAGCATGAAACTCAAGTCCGGAGTTCAGCCCAAGAGAATGAGCTTGCGGAGCATGTCAGGTTTCGCTCGCCCGTACATCGCGGCCTTGAGCTGCTTGATGCGGTTGACGGTGCCCTCGACCGCGCCGGAGTTGTATCGCAGGGGTGAGGCCGGCGACCACGGCGTCCAGGTCGCGTCGCAATCCGGCGGTGAACGACCGCTGCATCTGCAGGTCCGCGTCGACAGCACCCATCCACCCGGCGAGCGTTCCCCGGTCGCCGGACAGGTCTTTGATCATCCGGGCGAACCCGGCCACATGGCGAACTGCGGCGTCGAGTCCAGGGCAACGGGGTTCGGATCGCATGCAGTCGTTCATCGTCGGCCGGTCGAGACCCCGGGAGACCGGTGATCCACCCGGCGACCCGACGCACCGCCGGGCCGTCCAGGGAGGGGCGACAGCGCCTCCAGCGCGGCCGCCTCGATGTGGCGTAGCGGCAGCAGGTAGCGGCGGACAGTGTTGTAGCCGCCGGTGTATCCCTGCTCGGTGATCTCAGCGAGCAGCAGGGTGGTATTGCCGTGGCCGGCGGCCAGCCGTTGGTGCAGGTAGGGCTTGAACGGGTCCAGCACGCTGGCCCGGACGCCACCGGCCAGCAACGAATCGGGGTTGTCCGCGCGGAGGTAGCGGCGCACGGTCTGGAAGTCCGGTCCATTTTCCGGGCGATCGCTCGCATCGTCAGGCCACGTTCCCGCAGCTCATTGCAGTGGTCGTACCGCTGCCGGCTGTGCTCGACCCGCACCGCGTCGGGTTGCCACCGCGGCCACCAAGGTCAGAGTTCTCGGACGCTGGAACCGGCTCGGGTAGGCAGGCGTGATGCGCGGCGACCAGGCGCTCCGCGTGGTGGCACAGGTTGTCCCACAGGTGCCATCGGTCGGCGACCTGGATCGCGTTCGGCGCACCGTCGCGGGCAACCGTCCGTGTAGGCGCCGGCTCGGTCTCGGCCGATCACCTCGACACCGGGGTGGGCGCGCAGCCATTCGGCGAAGTCCGCGGAATCGCGGCCGGTGAGGACATCGACCGGCCGGTGGCCGTCGGCCAGGTCGACCACCACTGTGCCGTAGTGATGGCGGCGGCGTAGCGCGAACTCGTCGACACCGAGCACTCTCACCGGGCCGACCGGGGGATCTGGCAGCCCACGGATCACGCAGAGCAGCGTCGACCGGCTCACTGCCATGCCCAGTCTTCCGGCCAGCCAGGATCCGGCTCGCCCTGCCAGCGCTAACTAACCCAATAGCTGCCAACGCCCCGTTCAAGCCGATGCTGCGGCGGCCGTTTCGCTCGGTCAACCCCGGTACCTGCTCAACGAAAGTGCCTGCGCTGCAGCCGACGTGATCGCAGAAGTACCGGCGCACCCTAGGCGGAGCACCACCGGCCGCCCCGCAAACGGGAAGGTCAGTCACCCGCCGTTGATAGCGGCTGTGCACCCGGGTCGATACCCGGGAGCATCTTAGGCACCACGACCCCCGCGACCGTCCATGCGCTGCGACGACAACCGCGTTGTCGGCCAGGTCGATGCCGTCGATCACCACCGGCGACAGATGCGGAAGCAGAAGCCGACAACAATCTCGAGGAGCCACCGACCCAGAGCACCACGTACACGGGCGTCAGGCCAGCCCGGGCCACCATCCCGCAATGTGTGCCAGAACCAACTACCGCGACCAACGACACCCTCACGGGGAGGACCTCTAACGACGTTGCAGGCTTCGGTTCATGCTGCGGACCGCTCAGTTGCTCCCCCAAAAGGGCTTTTGACACCGGGCTTCGACCCGGACCGTTTCCAAACCGAGCCGCCAGTCTGGTACCGGGCCTCCTGACAGCTACCTGGACCGGACTCACACCGGCAAGCGACGGCGAGTATGAACAAACAGATCACCCCGACACGAGGTCACCCCCTGTTCCACTGGGCGCACGAAAGATCGAGGTTAATATGGGGGATCGAATTGTCTCAATACAATGTTGGCGGACGGCAACTGCGACCGACGGGAGTCTGCGGTGTACGAAATATTCTGCGAAGGCGAATGGGACTTCTTCAACGCTGATGAGTATGAAACGTTTGGCTCGACGCCTGTTCACCTCACAACGCCGCCCCACAGAAGGGCGGACGGCATGGAGGTCAAAACGGACGAGGACGGTCTAGTAATACACAATCCCGAACCAGTTGTTGTCGTCCCTCCTTCAAAGACTTAGCCGGGATCGACCGACTGGGGTTCGCCCTGTTTGACGGACACCTCGCTTGCTGGATCTGTGGGTCTGGCGGGGAAGGATGTCAGTCATGTCATCAGCAGCAGGGAAGGGCGGTCGCAGGAGTTACACGCCGGCGTACCGGCGGGACGCTGCGCACTTGGTCATCGATACCGGCCGGCCGATCGCGGTCGTCGCCCGGGAGATCGGGGTCGGTGAGCAATTGCTGGGCCGGTGGGTCGCGATCGAGCGATCGCGGTTGGACGATGCGCCACCGCCGATGGACGCCGATGAACGCGCTGAACTGGAGCGGCTGCGAATCGAGAACAAGGAATTGCGGATGGATCGGGAGTTCCTGAAAAAAGCGGCGGCCTTCTTCGTGACCGAGAACCAGAACCGGTAGCAATGTACCGGTTGATGGACGCGGAGAAGGCTTGCTTCCCGATCACTCGCATGGCTGATTTGCTGGGAGTTTCGCGGTCCGGGTTTTATGACTGGGCGCGCCGGGAGCAGGCGCCGCCGACACCGGCGCAGCAGCGGCGGGCCGTGTTGACCGAGCGGATCGTGTACTTCCATGCGCAGTCCGATCACGTGTACGGATCACCGCGGATCCTGGCTGACCTGCGTAAGGACGGTCATGTGGTGTCCGGGAAGACGGTGGCCAAGTTGATGCGGCGCAACGGCATCGTCGGCATCAGCCCACGGAAGTTTCTGCCGGTCACCACAGTGCCGGGGCCGGACCCGCAGCCGTTGCCGGACCTGGTCGGCCGGGTCTTCGACCGGGGCGAGTTGAACGCCGTGTGGACCTCGGACATCACTTAATGGGAGGGCCGGGTCCCCTGACCTGGTGCCCGTGGTGAACTGGCGGGGGCCCCTGAGATATCACCGGCCCAGGCCGGGGGGCATGGTGGTGGTGAGCCGCTGGAGGGTGTCCACTCCCTTGTCTGAACCGGCCGTCGAGGTCTGAACGTAGACGGTGGCCCCGCCAGTCGCCGGGTACGTGATCGGCTGGTGAGATGCCGCGCCGTCGAGCGCTTCCATTAGGTCGCCGCACGCACCCTCGGGCTCAACCGCGAAGGGATCGACGAGCGAACGGGAGAGCGAATTGGGAATCACCTGCGGGATCGATTGGGCGGAGAAGCACCACGACGTCGCTGTTGTCGACGAATCGGGCCGGGTAATCGGCAGACGAAGGATCACCACCGGCGTGGCCGGCTTCGGTGAGCTGATGACGTTGCTCGCCGAGCACACCGACAACCCGCCGGCCGTCCCGGTGGCCATCGAAACAGACAAGAACCTGATCGTTTCCGCGCTGCGGGCCGCCGGCTTCGTCGTCTATCCGATCAACCCGCGGGCGGTGGCGCGGTATCGGGAACGGTATGGACAGTCGGGGAAGAAGTCCGATCCGGGTGACGCGGCGATCCTGGCCGACGTCCTGCGCACCGATCGGCATCAGCATCGGCCGATGCCAGCGATCACCGACAACGCTCTGGCGGTGAAGGCGTTGGCCCGTCAGCACCAGGAGGGGATCTGGGCGCTGCATCAGACCATCAACCGCCTCCGATCGGTGCTGTTGGAGTTCTACCCTCAAGCGCTGCAGGTGTTTCCAAACCTGAAGCACCGCGCGGCGATGGCCGTTCTGACCGCTGCCCCCACTCCGGCCCAAGGACTGAAACTCACGCCCCGTCGGGTCGTTGTCCTGCTGCATCGCTGCGGGCGACGCAACGATCCCGCCCTGGTCGAGGCGATCATCTCCGGTCTGAAGACGCCGGCGTTACGGCAGCCCCCGCAGGTCGAGGCCGCGCTCGGCCGAACCGTCGCGTCGCTGATACGCATCATCACCGTGATGCTCGACGGCGTCGACGACCTGGAACAGGCGCTGTCGGCTGAGTTCGACAACCACCCGCTCGCCCCGGTGCTGAGGTCCGCTCCCGGTCTCGGGCCGCTCTTGGCCGCCCGGGTGCTGGCCGAGATCGGCGACGATCCAGCCCGATTCGCCACCGCGAACGGGCTGCGCGCCTTCGCCGGCACCGCACCGGTCACCCGCGCCTCCGGCCGCTCCCACTTCGTCAAAGCACGCAAGGTCCGCAACCGACGCCTCGGCGATGCCTGTCACTGGTGGGCGTTCGCGATGCTCACCAGGTCCGTCGGCGCCCGAGCGCACTACGACAAAAGAAGAGCCGCCGGCGACAGCCACAACGCCGCCCTGCGCAACCTGGCCAACAAGCTCCTCGGCCGACTCTGGTGGTGCCTTCAACACCAAGAGCCCTGGGACGACGCAGCCGCCTGGCCCAAGCCCAAAACCGAGGCCGCCCCGATCGCTGCTTGACACCTGACTCGCGTGGGATGTCTACCTGGGCACCGATGAGGGCTGGTTGTACCTGTGCGCGGTCCGCGACGCGTGTTCCCGGCGGGTCGTCGGGTGGGCGATCGAGGACCACCTGCGGACCGACCTGGTGGAAACCGCGTTGCGCCGGGCGGTCACATTGCGAGGTGGATTTCCAGGGAAAGTCATCTTTCACGCCGACCGCGGCTGTCAGGGCGGATTCAACTGGTCGTCGCAACACCTCGAGTCGGAGGTGGGTATGGGCAGGCCAGCGGGTTGGATGACGGCCTTGACGGGTCGATCGCCGATGAAGTCGCCGGGGGCGCCGGCGCATCGGCGGGAGGTGCAGCGGCAGTTCTGGGTAGAAATCGCCAAGGGTCTGTGGGCGGAGGACGCCGCGGAGGTGGTCGGCGTGTCGCAGGCGGTGGGCGCGCGGTGGTTCCGACACGCTGGCGGCATGTCACCGTTTGAGCACCCCGGGCTGTCTGGTCGGTATCTTTCTTTTCCGGAACGGGAAGAGATCGCGCTGCTGAAAGCGCAGAACACCGGGGTACGGGAGATCGCCAGGCGGGTAGGTCGCGATCCCTCGACGATTTCCCGTGAGTTGCGCCGGAATGCGGCCACCCGGGGCGGGAAGTTACATTACCGGGCCTCGGTCGCGCAGTGGAAAGCCGACCTGGTCGCGCAGCGGCCGAAGACAGCGAAACTGGTCGTGAATGATCAGTTGCGTGAGTACGTGCAGCAGCGCCTGTCGGGCAGGGTGCGCCAACCGGACGGAACCGTCGCCGCAGGGCCGGCGACCGAGCCGTGGAAGGGTCGGGGCAAGCCGCACCGCGGGGACCGGCGATGGGTCACCGGGTGGAGCCCGGAACAGATCGCGCACCGGCTCAAGCTGGACTTCCCCGATGATGAGTCCATGCGGATCAGTCACGAGGCGATCTACCAGGCGCTTTACATTCAGGGAAGGGGTGCTCTGAAGCGAGAACTGGTCGCGTGTCTGCGGACCGGGCGAGCGCTGCGCGCTCCACGGGCGCGGGCATCCCGCAAAGCGTGGGCTCACGTCACCCCGGAAGTGATGATCAGCGAGCGGCCCGCCGAGGTCGAAGACCGAGCCGTGCCGGGCCATTGGGAATCTCAATGCTGTTTGTCAAGCCGCTGCGGGTAGTGCAGGGACTGGCTCTTGGTAGGCGGTGCGGTCACGGATCATGGCCCAGATCGTGTTGAGCCGGCGTCGGGCGAGCGCGATGATCGCCTGCTTGTGGGACTTGCCCTCGGCGCGTTTGCGGTCGTAGTAGGCCTTCGAGGCGGGGCTGGCCTTCAGGCTGGATAACGCGGCCAGGTAGCAGGTTCGCAGTAGTCGTCGGTTGAATCGGTGCGGTCGGTGATGATTGCCGCTGATCCGGCCGGAATCTCGCGGCGACGGGGCCAGGCCGGCGACGCTGGCCAGTCGGTCGACGGTGTCGAAGGTGGTCACGTTGCCGGCGGTGTTGGCCAGGAACGTCGCGGCCAGGACGACCCCGAAGCCGGGCATGCTGAGCAGGATCTTCGCGTCACGGTGCCGGTCGAGCGTCTCTGCGATCTGCTCGTCGAGGGCGGCGATGTCGCTGTCCAACGCCATGATCTGCCCGGCCAGCTGGGTGACGATCTGCGCGGCCACCGCCTGGCTGGCCAACACCGTGCGTTGACCGGCGGCGGCCTCAACAGCCTTGGCGGCGACGGTGTCGGCGCCGCGGGCGCCGCGGCTCCTGAGCCAGGCGGCGAGCCGGGCAACGCCCATGCGGCGGATCCCGTCCGGTGTCTGATAACCGGCGACCAGGATCAGCGGTGCCTTCTTCGAGAAGTCGAAAGCTGCTTCTAGAGCGGGGAAGTACTCCAACATCGTGGCCCGCAGCCGGTTGATATGACGGACCCGGTCGAAGATCATGTCGGTCCGACGCGAGGTCAACAGCCGCAGATCAACGCTGACCTGGCCGGCGGCCCGGACCGGTTGCAGATCGCTCCGCATCCGCGCCTGATCGGCGATGATCCGCGCATCTTTGGCGTCAGTCTTGCCGTCACCGCGGTAGGTCGCCGCGGCGTGGTGAACGATCCGACCGGGTAGGTAGAGCACCCGCTGCGACCGGTCGGCCAACAACGCCAGAAGCAGCGCTGCACCACCGGCGTTGAGATCGGTGGCCCACACAGCCTCATCACCGTCGGCCAAAGACAGCACGGCACTGATCAGGCCGGTCAGCGCGGCCTCATCGTTGGCCACCCGCCGGGACAGCAGCACCCGGCCGCCGGCGTCGATGACCACGCAGTGGTGCGCCCACTTCCCCGAATCCATTCCTACCCAGACCGCCGTCATCAGCCATCCTCACGTCGCCGTCACCAAAGGGGGTTCTCCTCGAGTGGCAGCCACGCCGGCACGTCCTTACCCAACGATCGTCGCGCGAGTCTCAATGAGCGGTCGAGCTACCAACAGGACAGGCGGGCGGCCATTCCCAGTGAGCCGTCACCGACCAACGATCAGCCCGGCAGGGAGACCTGAAGCCATACCCACCTGTCCCAAGGAGAGCGACCAAGACCTTACGACCGGGCCTGATCCACCCCTCCACGAACGTAAGGAAGGCGACTTGCTGATCGGTTTGGAACGCTCCGCTATCGGCACGCTGGTCGAGCGGACAACCCGATTCACAACACTCATCCACTTACCGCGGGAAGAAGGATTCGGTGTCATTCCGCGGATCAAGAACGGACCGCCGTTGGCCGGCTACGGCGCGATCACAATGAAGAATGCGCTGACCGCCGCAATTACGACTCTTCCGGAACAACTGCGCCGGTCGGTGACCTGGGACCGCGGCAAGGAACTGTCTGCACACGCCCAATTCAGAATCGAAACCGGTGTCCCGGTCTACTTCGCCGATCCACAAAGCCCATGGCAGCGCGGTACCAACGAAAACACCAACGGTTTGCTGCGGCAATACTTTCCCAAGGGCACCGACCTGGCGCGGTGGTCCAGCGCAGACCTCCAGGCAGTCGCCCACGCACTGAACACCAGACCACGCAAGACCCTCGGCTGGCGCACCCCAGCGGAGGCATTCAACGAGCAGCTAATATCGCTGCAACAAGCCGGTGTTGCATCCACCGGTTGAATCTAGTCAGTACACCTCCCGGCAGCTCGCCGACGCCGCACAGAACTTACCGATTCTGCCATTCGTCGGGCGTACCGGTGTGCGCTGGGACAACGCGGCAGCCGAATCTTTCTTCTCGACCCTTAAAACAGAATTCTACAATCGCTACCACTGGGCCTCGAAGAGCGCCGCGAGAAGGGCAGTCGGCCGGTGGATCGAGGAACGGTACAACCGGCTCCGCCGGCACTCCTCGATCGGCATGCTCAGCCCCGTACGCTTCGAAGACCACCTCCACCACCAAGCGGCACAAGCCGCATGATCGCGTGTCCGTCACACGGGGAGAGCCCTACAACGTCGAGGTCGACGTTGAGGGGGACGGACCCGGCGAGGGCGTCGGTGTGGAAGCACCGGATGGATTCGGCAAGGCGTTGTTCGATGCTCATCCGGCGGGCGTATCGCTCGATGAGTTGTTTGACGGTGGTGGTGCGGGCGTTGGTGATGATGACGGTGGCGGCGTCCCGGCCGAGGCCGGTGACGACGAGTTGCCGGACGGTGCCGGGGTAGTTCGACAGGGTGGTGGTTTCGTCGACGACGCGGGGGCGTTGGTATTTGCCGTCGCGGTCCAGTCGCACGGTTTTCCACGCGGCGGCGGGCAGCTGGGCGATGTGCTGGTTGATGGCTCGTCAGCGGCCCAATCAGCACGTCTGATCGAACCAGCTCGACCCGCCCGATCGGCCCATACGGGTCGAGATCTACCGCCAGGCGCACCGGTCTGAACCTCGAAGAGGAGGATGGCTCGGATGGGCAACTCGCACTGCGCAACGCTTTTCCCAGCACCTGCTCTCCGTCGGCGCAGCATTGATCGAAACTGTCTATGTGGTCCATCGACTTAAGTCGCTGGATAGCGTGCGCGAGTGGTCCAATACCCACTTCCGCTGATCCTCGACCAAGTCAAGTGGTCAACACCAGGGTCGGTATCCCCAACTGGCCCAATCTCAACTCCACCTCACGACCCTCGATCGGGCTATAGTCAACCCCGGCAAATCGGACTACCTTCCTGCGTGTCGTCTTCTCACATCGACCGAATTCAGGTGTTGTGGTGTCGGTAGCTCTAGAAATTCGCGACGGTGATCCGTGGTTCTTCAGCCCAGCACTCCGACTGATCGACCCTGCCGATGCATCGACGGAGGTGATGCCCGTCGCAGGTGCGCCGTGCTATATCGAGGCTCGAGTGAGGAACACCGGCGATAGGCGCGTCGAGAATGCGACTGTGCGCTTCTACTGGGCCAACCCTGCAGCGGGGTTTAATCGGTCGACCGCCAATATGGTCGGCACCGCATTCGTTACCCTCGAACCGGGAGGAGACGAAGACGTGCTGTGCCTCAGCCCTTGGGTTCCGTCTCCCATAAATGATGGACACTCGTGCATACTGGCGGAGGCCTTCCATTCATCTTTAGACCCCCTTCCGGCTACCGTCGATTTTAGTGTCCCTACTGACCGTCACGTCGCCCAGCGAAACCTTTCAGTAATCTCCGCGACGAAAATGAATTTCGCTTTTCGGTTCGAGGTGCACAATACTGACGATCGGCAGCGGGGGTTTATTTTGACCGTGGAACAGCGCGCGCTGGACACGGCACTTGAACTGCTCGGCTTTCAAAAAGATCGTTTCAGCGCCAAGACTCAAGTCAAATCAATGGGGTTTACGGACCAGCGGTGCTACTCAGAGGTCGATGTCGGCCAACTACGACCCAAGATTCAAATGTCCTTACCAGCTCACGCACGAACTGCACTCAGTGTGGCCGGCACATTGGAATCGGACGGAGCCGCGCTGTTGGTCGTGGAGCAGCTCGCAGAAGATACTGGCACGCAAATCGGTGGGTTAGGGATTGTAATAGTTGAGGGGTAGGTCATGGCCGTATCAGTACAGAGTCGACCTTTCGCTAGCGAATTGTACTCGGGCCTAGCGCTGCCAGGCGGCTTCTTCGTGCCTATGCTCGGCACGCAAGTCATCAATGCGCAGGTATCGACCGATAGCACCGAACAATCGGTCAGCGTCTCCGTCGAGAGTGTGTCGGATCCGAATATCATCGTCACTCCGAACACACATGGATTAGGAGATATGTCCGCAGGTTCTGTTCAAACGCTACAATGGCGCGCGGACTTCAGTCAAGCCTCACCCGGAGTTCATCGGCTGAGTCTAATTGCGCAAACCGCTACCCGCCGCATCCGTATCATCAAGAAGATTTTCGTGCTCGGCGTGGTGAATGATCCAGCTACAGGGGCCTTCCGAGCGGAATTCCCGGAGGGCCGTCTCGAGGTTCGATTCACCGAGCTACTGGTCTCGGATAAATCCTGCGACGGAAAGAATCCCAACGCCGGGTCCGTCGATCTGAAGGACCAGGATGACATCTATCGCGCCATAAGCGACCGCATTATGACATCCCTAGAATTCAACAAGAAGATTGACTGTCCGATCCTAATACTACCGTCAGGAATGGAAATCGCTTTTGTTCCAAACCCTGCTTACGACAACCAATTTGGTCCGCTACCGTTTGCGGATCCAAGCGCTAAAGAAGTGTGGACCGCAATTTTCGCAGCGCTGGTATTCTTAGCACTGCTTATTGCATTCCTTGCCGGTGTTGCCGCTTCAGGCGCCACCGTAGTTTTCACGGGTGGGGCGGCCGCGCCAGCGGGAGCGGTAGGGGTGGTTGCTATCACAGCCTGCTGCAACCCAGTACAGGCCGTAGCTATCGCAGTGGCGGTTGGTGCGGGCGTGGGTGCCGCGATAGCCGGTGCTGGCGACTATCCGAACGAGCCCTTTCACCGCGGCCAACAAGCTACGACGCCGCCCGTGGGAACGGTGACGACGGCGGAGCGTCTTGATCTTGCGCTCCAGTATGTTGAGCCGATCGTTGCAGGCACACCGTATGCGGTCGAAGCAAAATGGTCATACACCAGAGAACTCTTGAATACCACCACGGGTGATCTATCCGTACTCACTCATCAGGTCAGCGAAAAACGGACTAATGAGCACCTCCTTTCGAGATATGAGGTGGAACATCCCGATATAGTGCGAATAAGGAAGGATTCAAAGGAAAAGGCGGTCTTTGTTGTCAAGGCTCGTTTTTTTGGGCCCGACGACACTCCGGTGGTTCGCGATCAGCTGTTTGTGCAGTGCTATCTGGAAGGAACTGGTCAGCAAGCAGACCGATGGTATCGGTTCCTACTCCACGACAGTGGTATCGACCCCGACTCACAACCCGACGGCACGTTTACTGGCCAGTTCTATTTCTCCGAGGCGGATCTAGGCGAATGGGATGTCACCGTCTTGGCTCAGGACGTAAACCTTGCCACCGAGGATATGACGCCCGAGGAAGCAGCCACCTACGTCGGCAGCCAAGTCCTCACCAATCAGCTTGAGATTACGACGTCAGGTGGCACGTGTCCATTCACGCCGGATGGGATGGTTCGCGTTATCTTCGAGTGAGTGGATGCAAGGCATTCGCAATCTATGTAAAAGACAGGTCCGCGGCATCATATCGCTACTGGTTGGCGCTTTTGCCAGCATTCTCGTGACTTTATGTCACCGGTCAGGTGCGCTGGGGTGGCATAGCGCGAGTTCAATGGCGGAACGGAACCGCAGACCGGACGGCATTTGACGCCCCGGAGGGAGTTTGTAGACTGGGTACCCGTGATTCTAGTGTCTTTTACACGGCGATTCCGACTTATAGTCGCTGACACGAAAATTATGGTGACCACAAGCTGGTGACCACCTTGGGTGGTGACATGTTCGTCCGCCGCGACGGGTGACGCCGCGGTGATGGACTTCGGTGTTTGTTATCCGGCCTGGGCGACCGGATGGTGACGGTGTATCCGAGGGCTTCGAATTGTTTGACGGCGCGGGCTTTGGTTCTGGCGGGGTCGCGGCGGGTGTAGTAATCAGCGCCGGGATCGCGGTAGAACTCGCGGTTCTGGAGCATGTTCCAGGCGGCGACGAGCATCGCGTGTTCCGCTGCGACGATCGCCTTCATTGGTCCGCGGGTCGGTGCCATGTGCCGGAACTTCGCCGAGAAGTAGGTTCCCTTGGACCGTGCTTGGCTCAATGCTGCGATGCCGAGAGCGCCTTTGAGGTAACGGTTCCCTGGTCTGGTCTTGGTGGACTTCACCCGGCCCGCGGACTCGTTGGACCCAGGACTGACCCCGGCCCAGGAGGCCAGGTGCGCGGCGGTGGGGAACTGCCGCATCTGGCCGCCGGTCTGGGCGATGAAGATCTCAGCGAGCACCTGGGAGAAGCCCGGGAAGCTCTCCAACAGCGCCCGGGCCGGCAGAAAAGGTGTGATCAACTCGTCGATCCGCTCCGAGAGCAGCTCGATGTCCCTGGTGTGCGCGTCGATGCGATCCAGGAACAGGCGGGTCATGAAGGCGTGATGCTCGGTGAAGTGCCCGTTCAGCGCCTCGGTCAGCACCGGGATCTTGGACCGCATCCGGCGTTGGGCCAGGTCGGCCGTCACCGCGAGGTCGGCGGTGCCCTGCTGTCGATGATGGCCTGCAGCATCAACCGGCCGGACACCCCAGTGATGTCGCTGGCCACCGAGGACAGTCTGATCCCGCTGTCTTCCAGCAACTTCCCCAGTCGCCGGATCTCCCGGGTTCGTTGCCGGGTGATATGGGTTCGGGTCCGGGTCAGGTCCCGTAACCGGCGGATCGGCTCCGGTGGCACGAATGACGCCCGGACCAGGCCGTGGGCACCGAGATCCGCTAACCACGCAGCGTCGGAAACATCGGTTTTGCGGCCGGGGAGGTTTCTAAGCCATCGAGTTGCTGGTCGAAGCGATAGCCCCGCCTGTTCCAGCCATCCCGGGGTGGGTCGACGCCGTACCAGGGCAGCATCGGGTGGAGCGGGTAGGTGCACGGTCTGCCGCGGGCGCGACCAGCAGGGCCTCAGTTCGGTGTCAGCGTGTGCCGTTGCCGCTGGGGAGCCGCTCGGAAGTCGTGGCGCGCTGTCGGTTGTCGTTTGCCGCGATGGCCGCTGCCTCGGCCCGTCCGGACACTCCGAGCTTCCGGAGAATGTTGGAGACGTGGACGCTAGCGGTCCTGCGGCTGATGTAGAGGGCCTGGCCGATCTGACCGTTGCTGTACCCGGAGGCGACAAGCCGCAGGACCTGGGCCTCGCGGTCGGTCAGTCCGATGGAGGCCCCACTGTTCTCCGCTGGTGCGGGTACTTGTTCGCGTTCGACCGCGAGATCAGGTGTGCGCGCCGGTCGAGCGCATCGATTGCCTGGATCAACATGGCCGCGTCCATGGTGGCCGCCGAATCTCGTGCCTTGGTCAGCAGCGCGCGTGCCTCGGATCGCGTTTCGACGGATCGACCGGTGGAGGCTATCCCAGCTTTCGACGAGGGCACGCCATTGTCCGGTGTCATTTTCAGAAGTGCGCTGCAAATTTGTCAGAAGTGGGTTGCAAATGGCGGCCCCGGCTGTCGGTAGTGGGTTGGAACAGGTGTGCGGCGGTGCCGTTGCCGGTGATGGTGCCGTCTTGTAGCGCGGCGATGACGGCTGCGGCGGCTTGCAGGGCTCGGTCTTGGGCGTAGCAGTTCAGGCCTTCGTAGGGTTGCCAGTAGTCCTGCTCGATACCGGCGGGGCGTACACCCGCGCCGGCCGGCTGCAGGGTTGCGCGTATATCGTCGAATTCGGCTGGCAGATCGGTGATCTCATCGATGATGGTGCGTAGCAAACGGAACCAGACCCTGGCCGGGATTGTCTCGCCCGGCAGGGTTACGCGGCCGGTGGTCAGTGCCTGCCAGGTGTAGGTGTCCATGGCGGTGACGGCTGGGTTCGGTGGGGGTTCGTAGTAGGAGGCCGTCGGGTCCGCGGCGGATACGAGCCGGCGGCGGTGGAGCGGGCAGCTGAGCATGATCGGGATCGCCCATGCCAGCAGGCATGGGTACGGCGGAGCCGTGTCCATGGGTAAGCATGCCGGGCATGACAGCGACGTCAGGACCCCGTCGGTGGGGAGCCAGGCCAGCCAGCCGTGCAGACGGCGGTATTGGCGCGTGCCGGGCGCCGGCAGGATCGAGTACTGCTGGGTGTAGGCGGCGTACTGATTGTGCGCCAGGGGTGTGCCGATCAGCCCGGACCGGTAGCCAGCCAGAGATGTGCGGCGGATCCGGCGGGTGGGCGTTCCGGTGCGGGCGGCCAGCCGACGGGCCAACCGCGCGGGCATCGCTACGGTCAGATCGTCGAGTTCGACCATGGTGTTCAAGGTGGTAGCCGAGGTCGTCGAGCAGGACTCCAGCGTCGACGTGCAGGGCGGAGGCCAGGCGTGTCAGCCACGATGACGCCGCCTCGCCTGGGATCGGAGCGGGGTGTACGGGCCAGCGCGTTGCGGTCATAGGTGCCGCTCGGACAGGTGAGAGCTTGTCAAGATTTCTGTGTAAGTGGCGGTCGGTTTCGGTTAGTTGATCTTGT